>NZ_JBNCLY010000013.1:0-122815 GCF_049844915.1 Gordonia sp. DT30
TTCGCAAGTCAAATCATCCCAGGTCAGGGCACCATTCTTCATTCACGACACGCAATTAGCGTGAAAGGCCGAGGCTAGTTGGCGGCCGCAAGTATGCGCTCACCTCAGATGCCGTCGCAACTCGCATTAGGATCGACACTCGTGACCCCAGCACCCCCACCGACGCCCTCGGGTAACCGCCCGCACTTCACTTCGATGCCTGACCTGGCCTTACGCGACCTCGGCGGTGCCGTGGTGTGGACCAACGACGACCTGTTCGCCGAGGCACAGAACCTCATCAAGACGACGCCGGCGCAGTATCAGCCGGCAACCTTCGGGCACAAAGGACAGATCTACGACGGGTGGGAATCGCGGCGGCGGCGCAAACCAGGTGTCGATCAGGCAATCGTCCGGCTCGGCGCACCCGGGGTCATCTACGGCGTCGTCGTCGACACCGCATGGTTCACGGGCAACTATCCGCCGTTCATCTCGGTGGAGGCCGCCGCCAAGGAGGGCGTCGTCTCCGTCGACGAGCTGCTCACCGACACCGAGTGGGTCACCATCGTCGAGAAGAGCCCCGTCGAGGGCGACACCCGCAACCCGTTCCGGGTCGATGCGAAGGATCGTTTCACCCATGTGCGGTTGACGATGCATCCCGACGGCGGCATCGCCCGCTTCCGCGTGCACGGCCGCGGCGTGCCCAATCCGCACTTCTTCCGGTACGGCCACTTCGATCTCGCGGCACTGGAGAACGGCGGACTGATCACCGCCTGTTCCAACATGTTCTACAGCTCCCCCAACAACCTGCTGATGCCCGGCCGCGCCCGGAACATGGGCGAGGGCTGGGAGACCTCCCGCCGCCGCGACGACGGCAACGACTGGGTGCAGGTTCGGCTGGCCGGGCAGGGACTGGTCAGTCTCGTCGAACTCGACACCAGCTACTTCCTCGGCAATGCGCCCGGCGCCGCGACGATCCACGGACGCGACGGCGAGGACGGCGAGTGGTTCGAGGTGTTGGGGCGCACCGACTTACAGCCCGACACCCGCCACCGCTTCGTCATCG
Source organism: Gordonia sp. DT30 (assembly GCF_049844915.1). Lineage (NCBI taxonomy): Bacteria > Bacillati > Actinomycetota > Actinomycetes > Mycobacteriales > Gordoniaceae > Gordonia > Gordonia sp. DT30. The sequence goes on from NZ_JBNCLY010000013.1 coordinate 1,043, forward strand.
ACGCCGACCGCCCGATGACCGAGGCGCGCGTCGACGTCTATCCCGACGGCGGGATGGCCCGACTCCGGCTGTACGGGGTGCTCACCGAGGAATCGCAGACCGAACTGGTCGAACAATGGGAGCGCGGGGAGGCGTAGGACCATCCGGTGCCTGCGAAAGCGGGCTCTCGGTGACCTGTTGGCACGCCGAGGCCAATGGTGAGGCCCCGTGCGGGAACGGCACCGTCCGGTAACGCAGCTCATACGGCCCACCATCCAGATGCCGATTCAGAGAGGCCGCTGAGGCAGCAGCGCCGTGACACTCTCTGCTTCTTCGAGTAGATGCGCTGTGTGGGTGCAGCGCAGTTGAACAAGGTCTTTGATCGCGGCCAAGTCCGCCGCAAGGTCGCGAAAGATGATCGGTTCGTGATGAGCAATGCGGTTGCGAAGCAATCGGATACGGTCAAGGTCGCTATACACGCGAGCTCGGAGTCTCGCCGTACTACCCCCGTTGACGTTGTCGCCGGGCAGGACGGTTGCGATCTGCGAGTCCCAGATGACGGCATCGTAGCGGCTGGTGAACACCTTCTGCCAGAACACGAACTTCACCTCAGGGATGACTTTCCCTGTCGACGATGTGTCCCGACGAGCATTTGCCAGGTCAGTTCGTGGGTTGTACCGGCCACGGGCGTCTGCGGGCAACGACCGTTCAAAACCTTGAGACCAAGGCCAGCGCCTTCCGTAGTGAGCGGCAATCGCGTCCGACACCGCGTTGCGAATTGACACTTCGCACAGATGCAGTGGCAAAAGGAATGCCCCGGCAACTTCTGCGTTCCAGAGTTACAGCTTCAGTGCCCTGCGCGTGCGCGCTTCCCCTGCCGAATCGACTGAGGTCACCGCGTTGTCGTACGTGGACGTTCGCGCCTGGCTGATTGTGCTGCGCACCGCCTTGACCTGCGCCATCGTCATTGCATCGAGAGCCGAGAACACGTACACCGTCTAGCGCTTGCCCTGGGCACATGTTGGTTCGCCTCACCCGGGGACAGCGGAGAACTTCCACAGATGAACCCCGGCGTCCATTCGGACAACCGGGGTTCATCTGTTTCGGTCGCTCAGGCCGCGCGGCGCGGCGCGAACGACGGCAGCACCAGCTGACGCAGCCGGTTGTCGGTGGCCGATCCGTCGAGCGGCACCAGGATCACCGCGTCGGCGACCTCGGCGGCGTAGATGTCGCGGATCAAGGTGACCAGACCGCTCGGCGTGCCGACGTAGCGGACCGTGCCGCCGTCGAGTTCGTCCGGGATGCCGGCGACCGCCGCGCGGGCCGAGGCGGCACTCGGTGCGATCGCCACCTCCACTTCGAGCGCGACCGAGAAGCCGGCAGTGTCGCGGGTGCCCGATCGCAGCACCGAACGGGCGCGCTGCGCGTCACGCAGCGTGGGTCGGCGCACGACGATGGGTGCCGCGTCGGCGGGCTCGTCGCCGAGGATCGCCACGTGCAGCGGCGGACGCCCGATGCTGATGCGGTCGAGTTCGATGCTCATGCCGGGGCTCCTGGGGGTGTCGTCGCGCTCGGTTGCGTGGAGGTCGGTTGCGTGGAGGTCGGTCGGGTGGAGGTCGGTTGCGTGGCGGCCAGTTGCCGCAGGGCGCCGGTGAGGCGGTCGATGTCGGACGAGCCGGTTCCAAGACCGAAGCTGGCGCGGATCGCGCCGGCGGGAAGCCCGAGGCGGTTGAGTACAGGATGCGCGCAGAATTTGCCGTCGCGCACGCCGATCCCGTGTTCTGCGCTGAGGTATTCCGCGACCGCGCGCGGGGTATGTCCGGCAACACTGAACCCGGCGATCCCGACCCGATCGGTCACGTCGTCGAAGATCTGCAGGGTGCGGACCCCGTCGACTGCGGCGAGCCCGTCGTCGAGGCGGCGGCGCAGTTCGTGTTCGTGCGCTCCGATCGACTCGATGCCGATGTCGGCGATGGCGTCACACGCAGCGGCGATCGCGATGGCGCCCAACACATTCGGCGATCCGGCCTCGTGCCGGGCAGCACCGGTGTGCCAGGCGGTCGCCGCGCAGTTCTCGTCGGGGCCGTCGACCACACTCACCTGCGCCGACGCCCCGCCGCCCGCGAGGTAGGGATCGGCGTCGTCGAGCCAGTCGGAGCGGCCTATGAGCACACCCGCCCCGAACGGGGCGTAGAGCTTGTGGCCGGAGAACACCAGGTAGTCGATGCCGTGGCTGACCACCGACACCGGGCGGTGGGCGACGAGTTGCGCGGCGTCGACGAGGATGCGCGCACCGTGGCGGTGGGCGATCGCGGCGAGCCGCCCGACCGGCAGCACCTCTCCCGTGACGTTGGATGCGGCGGTCACCGCCAACAGCGATGTGGGGGCCGCGGCGAGCTCGCACTCGAGCGCGGTGAGAGTGTCCTCGATGCTGGGCCGCGCGGTCACGATGCGCGCCGAACCGGCGTCCCGTGACAGCCATGGCAGCAGGTTCGCGTGGTGTTCGATATCGAGGACGACGACGTCGCCGGGTGTGCAGTGAGCGGCCAGATTGATCGCATCGGTGGTGTTGCGCGTGAAGACGACGGTGTCATCGGAACGCCCACGAACGAAGCGCCGCACCGTCTCTCGGCACTGCTCATAGCGCCGGGTGGTGACCTGCGACAGATGGCCGGCGCCGCGGTGAACGCTCGCGTACTGGTGTAGGGCCGCCGACACCGACTCGGCGACGGCGACCAGCGCGGGTGCACTGGCGGCGTAGTCGAGGTTGGCGTAGGCGATCTCGCCACCGCCGGCCAGCGGCGCCTTCTCGTCGGCGCCGACGACCGCCGCCAGCGGTTCGGTACAGGCCGCAAGATTGGCGAAAACGGTATCGGACAGAACGGGTGCGGTGCGCACGACAGCAGTCATCGAAAGAACTCCTCGGAAATCCACGCTTGCCGTGTCCGGTTGGAACACAGCCCGGTCGTCACCCGGAGCACCCCACCGTGGAGGAGGGTTGCCGACCAGCGAGCCGGGGCTTGTCACTGGCACTCATGACCTGACGTCCAGAGTGGCCCATCTCGCGTCGGGGTGTCAATTTTCACTCACCGTGGGCCGAAGTCGCCGCGATGTGGGCGCTAGGTTGGGTTGGTGAGCGGTGACCCGGAAAGCGTCGACAACCCGGCGCAGGCGCCTTTCGTCCTCTCCCGCCCCCACGGGACGGTGCGCGCCGAGGGCATCATCCGGCGCTTCACCGAGGTCGACGCGGCCATCGACGACCTGCGGACCGGCCGCGCCGACACCGTCGTCGGTGCCCTGCCGTTCGATCCCGCCGGCACCTCCGCGTTGATGGTCCCCCGCCGGTTACGACGAGATCTGCCGCCCCTGGCCGGCCGCTCGCCGGCCCGGCACACACTCGACCGGTTCACCGAGATCCCCGACGCCGCCACCCACCGCGACCGCGTGCGGCGCGCAGTCGCCGCCATCACTGCAGGCGACCTCGACAAAGTGGTGCTCGCGAGAACCGTTCGGGCAGTGCTCGATTCCCCGGCCGAGGTGACCGGACTGCTGGATGCACTGGCCCATGGCAACAGTGAACACAATGCCTTCGCCGTCGACACCGGACCGGGCTGGTTACTCGGTGCGAGCCCGGAGTTGTTGCTACGCAAGGCCGGTCGCGAGGTGACGTGCCGGCCGTATGCTGGGTCGGCGCCCCGGTTCCCCGATCCGGTCGCCGACCGCGAGGCCCGCGAGAAGCTGGCCGCATCCGGCAAGGACCACCGCGAGCATGCCTTCGTGGTCGACCATCTGCGCCGACGACTCGCGCCGCTTTGCGACGAGATCACCATTCCGGATGCCCCACAACTGTTGTCGACCGGAGAGATGTGGCATCTGGCCACCCCGATCCGGGCGCACCTGACCGATCCCGATCTCAACGCGCTGGAACTCGCCCTCGCCCTGAGTCCCACTCCCGCGGTGTGCGGAACGCCGACAGATGTTGCGGCACAGTTCATTCGCGACCACGAGGAGCCGCGCGGAAATTATGCAGGCGCCGTCGGCTGGGCCGACGCCCACGGTGACGGCGAATGGATGGTCACCATCCGCTGCCTCGAGATCGACTCCGACGGACGATCCTTTCGCACCTGGGCCGGCGGCGGCATCGTCGCCGACTCCGATCCCGACGCCGAGCTCGCGGAGACCACCGCCAAATTACGAACGGTGCTGCGGGCGTTGGGTGTCGACGGCAGCTAACCGACCTTTCAGCCGATCTTCTCGTATTCGACCTCGTCGACGTGCACACCCCAGACGTCGCCGGAACGCACTCGTCCGGTCGGGCCCATCCACGGCCGGCGTAGAAATCCATCGCTCGCTCATTGCCCTTGAGCACATGCAACCGGGCCACCGGATAACCCTGCCGGGCGATCTCCGACTCCGCCCGATCCATCAGCGCCGACCCGATCCCGGACCGCCAATGGTCCGGGTCGACGTAGAGCGCCATCACCGCGGCATGACCATCGAGCTCGCCGATCGTCACGAATCCGGCTATCCCGCCCGACGTCTCGGCGACCCACGTGTGCGGACCACGGTCATCGTCAAAGGTGTAGTCGCCGACCCGATCCGCCGGACGCATCGCCCGCAGCTCGGCATCCGGCAGCAATCCGCGATAGCCGCGCCGCCACGACCGCACGTGCACGCCCGCAACGGCCGGAGCATCGGCGGCGGTGGCACGGCGGATCGACAACGACGGCGCCATGAACGCCCTTATCCCAGCGCCTGATCCAGATCCGCGAGCAGATCGTCGATGCCCTCGAGGCCCACCGAGAGCCGAACCACGGAGTCGCTCAACCCGATTGCCGCGCGCCCGTCCGGCCCCATCGCACGGTGCGTGGTGGTGGCCGGATGGGTGATCAGCGACTTGGAATCACCGAGGTTGTTGGAGATGTCGATGATGCGCAGTGCGTTGAGCACCTCGAAGGCGCGCTCCTTGCCGTCCACGCCGTCGCGGTCGTTGAGCTCGAAGGTGACCACCGTGCCGCCCCCGGACATCTGCGCGGTCGCCAGCTCGTACTGTGGGTGCGACTTCAGGAACGGATACTTCACCCACCGCACACGTGGATCGGCTTCGAGGAATTCGCCGATCCGCAACGCCGCGGCGACCGATGCGTCGACACGCAGCTTCATTGTCTCCAGCCCCTTGAGCAGGGTCCAGGCATTGAACGGGGAGAGCGCCGGACCGGTATGCCGCATCAGCATCTTCACCGGACCGTCGACAAATTCCTTGGTCCCGAGCACCGCGCCGCCCATCACGCGGCCCTGCCCGTCGATGTGTTTGGTGCCCGAATAGACGATGACGTCCGCCCCGAGTTCCAGACCGCTCTGCAGGAGCGGAGTGGCGAATACGTTGTCCAACACGACCTTTGCCCCTGCCGCATGCCCCAGTTCGGATACCTTGGCCACATCGACGAGGCTCTGCATCGGATTCGACGGAGTCTCGAAGAACACCGCGTCGGCGGGCGTGGAAAGCGCCCGCTCCCACTGCGACAGGTCCTCCCCGTCGACGAAGTCGGTGTGCACACCCCACCGCGGCAGGATCTCGTTCGCCACCACAAAACACGACCCGAAAAGACTGCGCGCACAGACCAGCCGGTCACCGGCTTTCAGCAGGGCACCGAGCGACACGAACACCGCGGCCATCCCGCTGGCCGTGGCAAAACACGCCTCGGCTCCCTCGATCAGACGCAGCCGTTCCTGGAACATCTCCACGGTCGGATTGCCGTAACGCGAGTAGACGAAACGCTCGTCCTCGCCGGTGAAGGCGCGCTCCGCGGCCTCGGCGGACTCGTAGACGTATCCGCTCGTCAGGTAGAGCCCCTCGGAGGTCTCGAAGAACCCCGACCGCTCGATACCGCCGCGGACCGACAGCGTCTCCGCCGAAACCCCCTCCGGCAAACCGTCGCTCACGACTGCCTCCAGCTTGTAGGGTCGGCCAGCTCGCTCGCTTCGCTCACGACTGCCTCCACGGAAGGTCGAGGGCCCGCCAACCCTTGAACCCACGGTGATCGTATTCGTCGAGCGCCCCCTCGAATCCGTCGAGGATGTTGTAGGCCTTGCTGACCCCGGCGGCAGTGGCCGCCTCGGCGGCACCGATCGAGCGATGTCCGGAGCGGCAGAGGAAGATCACCTCGTCGTCGTCGGCGATTCCGCCGTCGCGCAACTGCGCCACGAATCCCTCGTTGGGTCGGCCGTCGGGAAAGGTGGTCCATTCGACGAAAAGTGGTCGCTTACCGACGATCTCGAGGTCGGGAACCCCGACGAAAGACCATTCCGCACGGGTGCGACAGTCCACCAGCTTGGCCTTCGGATTCTGCTCGAGCTTGTCCCACGCCTCTTGCGGGGTCAGATCACCGGCATACGTCATGCCTTGCACACCTTCCAGTTCCCGTCTTCCCGAACCGCGGCAACCTTGGTCGTCTGCGTCTCATCGGACTGTTTGTCGAAATGCCAATGTACCGTCGCCCTCGCGCGGTCACCCGACACTTTCAGGTCGGTGATCTCCGGGATCACGATCCGGCCGTTCCTCTCCAACGACTGCCGGTTCTCCGTCGCGAACTCCGGCTGCGCCGGAAACCCGGCCGAATTCACGTCGACGGAACACGTGTGGTCCCGAAAGGCGGTGTAGTCGACGTTGTTGCGCGCGGTGTAGAGATCGTTGATCGCGTACTGCACCTGCGCCGAATCGCCGGCCCGCTCCTGCGCCGGACGGAACAGATACGACAGTCCGATGCCCGCAGCCGCCAGCACGACGACGAGCAGAGCCACCAGGAAGGGCCAGGCTTTGCGCCACGACGGTGCGGCCGGTTCGTCGTCGACGGCCTCGGGCTCACTCCGCCCGCCTCCGCGTCCGACCATGTCGGCGAGTGTATCGACGTACCCCGATCCCGGATCGAGCACCCATGGGACTCCACCCCACCACCCCCAGCAGTTAAGGTGAGGCTAACCAACTAGATCCGCCGATTGTGCGTAACCAAAGGAGAGCCGTGCCCAACATCCGAGGCCGTGTGCCCCGCCCCCGGAAGAACGCTCGTCCCCGAAGGAACGCTCGCCACCTTACGCTGGCGGGGTTGGTACTGACCGCCGCGATCGGCCTCGCCGCGTGCAGCGCCCCTGCCGAGGACCACACCACGCCCGGCGCGCCATCGCCCGAGTCGGGCGCCCTGCCGGTCACCATCGAGCACAATTACGGCTCGACCACCATCTCGAAACCGGTCACCCGAGTCGCCGCGATGGGTGTGGGCGACGCCGACACCCTGCTCGCGCTCGGCTTCCGTCCCGTGGCGGCCGCACCGTTCGGCTCTCCCGCGAACGTGCGCACGCCGTGGAACGAGAAGCTGCTGGGGTCGGACGAGCCGGTCGCGCTCCCCGAGGCGTCCCAGCAGTTCGGCAACGAGATCGCCAAGGCTCTGAGCACCGACCCGGACCTCGTCACCGCGATCGGCGCGGCTCCCACGAAGGAGCAGTACGCCAAGCTTGCCGCCGCCGTGCCGACCATCACCCGCCCGGCGAACCACCCGGACTGGCAGGTGCCGTGGGATGTACAGGCCACCGAGATCGGCAGGGCCGTGGGCCGCCCCGGCGCCGTCGCCGCCAAGATCGGCGAGACCAGCAAGCACGTCGCCGGCCTCGCCGCCGCCCACCCCGAACTGAAAGACAAGACCGCGGTCGCGGTGACCGCGTCGCCCGACGGGACGATCTCGATCTACGGGCCCGGCGACGGACGCGAGCAGATCCTGGCCTCGTACGGCCTGCACTTCCCCGACGGCCTGAAATCGGCCGTCACCAGCGGTTTCTATGGATCGATCGCGCCGGAGAACATCGGCCTGCTCAACCAGGCCGACGTCGTCGTCGTCCTCGATTGGCAGGGCGCCAACGACCAGATACGCAAGAACTCCGCCTGGACCGCCCAGCCGTTCGTGACCGGTGGCCGCACCGTCTATCTCGATCAGGAGGTCGGCACCGCGATGGGTGTGCCGACCGTGCTGTCCATTCCGTGGATCGCCGACCAATCGATCGGTCGGATCGCGACGGCAGCCGGACGGGCGGGCTGACCGATGTGGACGCGACACGATATGAGTAAGGTCACCCTAAGCGAGGATTTTGGGTACGGGCTGCGAACGCCTACCGTAGAAGGGATAAGTGTCGACGCGCCGCCTGCGTACCGCGGCGTCTGATTCATCTGAGAACCGAGGTACTGACGCCCAATGACCGACCAAGCCCGCCCACTGCGCGTTGCCATCATCGGCGCAGGTCCCGCCGGGATCTACGCCGCCGACTCGCTGATGAAGTCCGACACGGCCAAGGATCGTGGCGTGTCCATCGACCTCTATGAGCGTATGCCCGCGCCCTTCGGTCTCATCCGCTACGGCGTCGCACCCGACCACCCGCGCATCAAGGGCATCATCACGGCGCTGCACAAGGTCCTCGACAAGCCGCAGGTCCGCCTGCTCGGCAACATCGACTACGGCACCGACATCACCCTCGACGAACTCAAGTCGCACTACGACGCGGTCATCTTCTCCACCGGCGCCACCGACGACCGGGCCCTCGCCATCCCCGGTGTCGACCTCGACCGCTCCTACGGTGCGGCCCAGTTCGTCGCCTGGTACGACGGTCATCCCGACTTCCCGCGCGAATGGCCGCTCGAAGAGGAGAAGGTCGCCGTCATCGGCGTCGGCAACGTGGCCCTCGACGTCGCGCGGGTGCTCGCCAAGACCGGCGACGAGCTGTTCCCGACCGAGATCCCCGACAACGTCTACGCGGGCCTCAAGGCCAACAAGGCCGTGGAGGTGCACATCTTCGGCCGGCGCGGACCCGCGCAGGCCAAGTTCACCCCGCTCGAGCTCAAGGAACTCGATCACTCGCCGAACATCGAGGTGATCGTGAACCCCGAGGACATCGACTACGACGAGGGTTCGGCCGTGGCCCGCCGCGGGTCGAAGATCACCGACCAGGTCGCCACGATCATCGAGAACTACGCGATCCGCGATCCCAAGCAGGGCGCCGTCCACAAGCTCTTCCTGCACTTCTTCGAGAGTCCGACCGAGATCCTCGGCGAGGACGGCAAGGTCGTCGGCCTGCGCACCGAGCGCACCCAGCTCGACGGCACCGGCAACGTCAAACCGACCGGCAAGTTCACCGACTGGGACGTGACCGCCGTTTACCGCGCCGTCGGATACCTCTCCGACAACCTGCCGCAGATCCCGTTCGACAGCCAGGCGGGAGTCATCCCGAACGAGGCCGGCCGCGTATTCGACGAGGGCACCCACCAGACCGGGCTCTACACGACAGGCTGGGTCAAGCGCGGCCCCGTCGGCCTCATCGGCCACACCAAGGGCGACGCCAACGAGACCGTCGACTGCATCCTCGAGGACATGGCCAACGGCGCGCTCCTCGAGCCGGCACATCCCGGCGAGGACGCCGTCATCGAGTTCCTGGAGTCCAAGGACATCCCCTTCACCACCTGGGATGGCTGGTACCGACTCGATGAGCATGAGCGCAATCTCGGTGCGGCACAGGGTCGTGAGCGGGTGAAGGTCGTCGAGCGCGAGGACATGGTCGCCGCGTCGGAGCCACACAAGGTTCCCAAGGGCTGACACACCCGGCACACAGCCGCTGAAAGTGGGGGAAGAATCTTCTTCCCCCACTTTTCTTTTCGCTCCCCAGGAACTTCTGGGGAACGTAACGAGAAGCAGGGGAAGAACTTACAACACCACAGACACGACGAGGGGCGACCGGAGAAATTCCGGTCGCCCCTCGTCGTCTGTGAGAGAAAGGAGAATTCGGCGATCAGTGCCCGAACTCGGCCTGCAGCTGCTGGGCCTGTGCGCGCGACGTGGTGTTGCCACCACCGGACAGACCCGCGTTGGGACCTGCCTTGTCCGACGGAGCGGCGTTCTTCGGCGCCTTCTCCTCCAGCTTGCGCAGGTTCCACCAGAAGCCGACGTTGTCGAGCAGGTTGTCGGCGTTGCTCGAGATGGTGTAGCCCGAGATCGACGACGGGAAGCAGGCGCGCCAGTCGGTCGCGATGGTCAGCGACTGGTCCTTCTTGAGGTTCGAGACGAACTTGTGCTCACCGTTGAATTCCTGCAGCGTGACGTTCGGGAAGTCCGCGCCGCGCGCCGTGACGGTCATCCAGCGCTTCATGTGCCAGATGCCGTCGGTCCACGGCTGGCCCGGAGTGAAACCCCACGAGCAGTTGACCCCGCCGGTCAGGACCAGGTTGGGCACGTCGGCCTGCGCCTGGCCGGTCGAGACCAGCGAACCACCGGCAATACCCGCCGCTGCCAGCGTGGCAACGGCCGCGTTCCTCAAAGACTTCCTCATCGGACTTTCCTCCGTGTCATTTGGCAACCGACCAGGGCTGTTTCCAGCCTGAACGGCACGTTCGAACCATCTTAGTGAGACTTCTGACCGGTCTATCGCCCGACCCTTGTCCGATCGTTACTCGTACCTCAGGCGATTCACAGACGTCGCCACGAATCGTTACACAACAGAAGCCACATCTGCGCCATCTGTACCACCAATCAGACCAGCATGCTGATTAGGTAAGGCAACCCAACTATCGGGTAGTGTCCCGGTTGTGCGCCGCTCCATCGGTCTCGTGTCGATCCTGGCCGTGCTCGTCCTCGCGACGATCGCATCGGTTCTGATCGGCGCCCGAGAAATGCCCCTGTCCCAGTCCTGGGATGCCTTCGCCGCGGGCTGCGGCCAGATCTGGCGCGCCTTGATCACGCTGCACCTGCCTCATGTCGACACCTCGACCGACACCGGCGGAATCGTCTGGCACCTGCGCGTGCCCCGCACCGCCCTCGGCCTGGTCGTCGGCCTGGCGATCGGGGCGGCCGGGGCCATTACCCAGGGACACACCCGCAACCCCATCGCCGATCCCGGGATGCTCGGCGTCAACGCCGGGGCCGCCTGCGCCGTTGTCAGCGGCGTCTACCTGTTCGGCATCACCTCCCCCCTGGCCTATATGGCATTCGGTCTGCTGGGTGCGGTCCTCGCCTCGGCGCTGGTGTTCGGGGTCGCGGCGCTGACCGGCACCGGCCCGGTCACGCTCGTGCTCGCCGGTACCGGACTATCGGCGATGCTCGTCGCCATCACCTCGGCGATCGTGCTCAGCGACACCGCGTCCCTCGATGCCTGGCGCTTCTGGAGCGTCGGGTCGACGGCCGGCCGAAGCATCGATATCTTCTGGGCCGCACTGCCGTTCATCGGTATCGGGCTGATTCTCGCGTTGGCCAGCGGCTTCTTCCTGAACATCCTCAGCCTCGGCGACGACATGACCACGGCGCTGGGCAGCCGGGTCCTGCTGATCCGCGCGGTGGGCATCGCCGGCATCACCCTGCTGATCGGATCCGCGACCGCGGCCTGCGGACCCATCGTCTTCCTCGGGTTGGTGGTGCCCCACATCGCGCGTGCGTTCACCGGCCCCGACTACCGCTGGATCATCCCGTACTCCGCACTCATCGGCGCGGCCCTGCTGCTGGTGTGCGACGTCATCGGCCGCGTCGTGGCGCGCCCCGGTGAGATCCAGGTCGGCGTCGTACTGGCCTTCGTCGGCGCGCCGTTCCTGATCGCCATGGTCCGACGGACGAAGTTGACGAGCGTATGAGCAGCAACACCGCCGACACCCCCGTCGTCCCGGCGCGACCGCTGCGCTCGACTACCCGACGCATCGTGCGCCTCGGCCCGACGTCGTGGGTGTGGCGTCCACGGGTGCTCATCTCGGTCACCATCTCGCTCGTGATCGCATTCGTGCTGTTCCTCGCGAGCGTCACCATCAGCGACTACCCCGTCACCCCGATCGACGTCATGCGCATCATCCTCGGCGGCGGCACCCGCATCGAGAACGTCGTCATCCTCGACGACGCGGTACCGCGTGCACTCGTCTCGGTGCTGGTCGGCTTCGGGCTCGGGATGTCCGGCGCCCTCACCCAACTCATCGCACAGAATCCGCTGGCCACCCCCGACATGCTCGGCATCACCGCAGGCGCCGGGGCCGCGGCCGTGACCGCGATCGCCTTCGGCACCAGTTGGGGTGCATGGCTCGCCGACCTCGGAGTCCCGGTGGCCGCGCTGATCGGCGGACTGGGCACCGCGGCGGTGATGTATCTGCTCGCCTGGCCGGGCCGCCGCGGTATCGATTCGGCCCGCTCGCTCCGCTCCCGGCGCCGGTCCGATTCGGCCCGCTCGCTCCGCTCCCGGCGCCGGTCCGATTCGGCCCGCTCGCTCCGCTCCCGGCGCCGGTCCGACCACGCCATCAACCCCCTACGACTGGTACTCATCGGTGTCGGGATCACCTGGGTCCTGCAGGCCGCGACCTCATATCTGTTGACGCGCGCGGAGATCCGCGACGTCGGCCGCGCCCAGACCTGGCTCGTCGGGTCGGTGGCCAACACGTCGTGGTCGAGTGTGTGGCCGGTCGCCGCCGCTCTCGTGCCGGCCGTCGTCGCCACCGGGGTCCTGGCCCGCCAGATCGATGTGATGAGCCTGGGCACCGACCTCGCCCGGTCGCTGGGCGTGCGGACGATGGCGGTGTCCGGTGCGGTCCTGCTGATCGCGGTGGTCGTCGCCGCACTTGCCGTGTCCGCGGCCGGCCCGATCGCCTTCGTCGCACTTCTCGCCCCGCAGATCGCGATGCGCTTGTCCCGCACGGCGATTCCGACACCCGTCGCATCAGGCTCAATCGGGGCGATCCTGGTCGTCGGCGGCGACATCTGCTGCCGCACCCTACTTCCGGACGGACTGCCGGTGGGCATCGTCACCGCCGCCATCGGCGGCCCGTTCCTCATCTACCTGATGATCTCGATCTCCCGAAAGGCGACCGTATGAGCCGACTCTCCGCCCGCGACCTCGTCGTCGGCTACGACGAGCGCATCGTCATCGACGGCCTCGACATCGACGTCCCCGACTCCGCGATCACCACGATCATCGGCCCCAACGGCTGCGGCAAGTCGACGCTGCTGCGCTGTCTGGCCCGGCTGCTGCCTGCCCGCTCGGGTGTGGTGCGCCTCGACGGCGCCGACATCACGAAGATCAAACCGAAGCAAGTCGCCCGAACGCTGGGCATCCTGCCACAGAATCCTGTTGCGCCCGAAGGGCTCACGGTCGAGGACCTGGTCAGCCGGGGCCGCCACCCGTATCAGAAGTGGTATCAGCAGGCCTCCGCCGAGGACACCGCCGCGGTCGCCGAGGCCCTCGAGATGACCTCGACGACCGAGCTCGCCGACCGGACCCTCGACGCACTCTCCGGCGGGCAGCGCCAGCGCGTCTGGATCGCACTGGCCCTCGCGCAGGGCACCGATCTGCTGTTGCTCGACGAGCCGACCACCTATCTCGACCTCGCACACTCACTCGAGGTACTCGACCTGGTGCACTCACTCAAGACCGAACGCGGCAAGACCATCGTGATGGTGCTGCATGACCTCAATCTGGCTGCGCGCTACAGCGATTCACTGTTCGTGATGAACGACGGCCGGCTGGTCTGCCACGGCGGCCCGGACGAGGTGATCACCACCGATCTGCTCTCCCACGCGTTCGGTCTTCGCGCGCAGGTCGTCGCCGACCCGGTGTTCGGCGGCCCGATGATCGTGCCGATCGGCACCCACAGCGCGCGGCCGGTCCCGGCCGTCTCCGGATAGCCGCACCCACCACGTGGTCACCACAGCAGGGCGCCGGTCAGCCACACCCCCGCGGCGAGCAGCGACGCGGACAGTTCGATCCCGATCGTGTATGCCGACGCCGTGGTCGCGGCGAGGGTGCCACGCCAGGCGGCGGTGGTGGTTCGCGTACGTACCAGTTCGGAAGCCATTGCGCCGAGGACGAATCCGACGAACAGGCCGATGACCGGCAACACGAAGAAGCCGACGATGCCGACCACCCCGCCGACGACGATCGTGCGATTGGGGATCTCATGGCCGCGCAGAAATCGTCCCGCCACAAGGTATTTGACGATCCAGCCGAGCCCGATCAGCGCGGCCGCGACCGCGAACACGGCCCACGCGTAACCGCCGATCACCCACGCCCACACCAGGATCGACGCGACGACCACCAGGCTGCCGGGCAGCACCGGGATCACGATTGCGAGCAACCCCACACCGATACCCAGACCGACGAGGACCTCGCCGTAGATGGGCAAAATCGGCGCCGGTCAGTCGACTTTGGCCGGCGAGTCCGAACCGGCGGCCTCCGGGCGTGGCTCGCCCGGTCCGGCGGGGGGTCGTTGCGCGGGTACCGGCCCCCGGCCGGCGGCCTGTGGACCGGCCTGTGGACCACCGCGCGGACCGGGCGGAACCGGTGCCCCGACGGGTGGCCGACCGGGTGGACGCAACGGGCCGCCGGGGGGGACCGGCGGCCGACCGGGCCGGGGCGGACCGCCGGCCGGCGGCCTGCCCGCCTGCGGTCCACCGGCCGGGGGCGCGGGCGGACGGGGGCCCCGCCCGGGCACCGCGGGCCGGGTCCGACCAGCGGGCGGCACCGGCGCGGGCGCACCGCGTCGCGCAGGCCTACCGGAGACCGGTGCCACGATCGAGGCGGCCCGCACGGCACGTTCCCGCGCGGTGGTGATGTCGTCGGCGGTCGCGGTGACCACACCGACGCGACGCCGGTGGAAGCTCTCGGGTTTACCGAACAGCCGGATGTCGGTCTCGGGTACCGCGAGCGCGCGGGCCACGTTCTCGAAGCCGATCGCCTTCTCCTCGAGCTGTCCGTAGATCACCGCCGACGCGCCCGGCGAGGCCAGGGTGACGTCGACCGGCAGCCCGAGGATTGCCCGGGCGTGCATCTCGAACTCGCTGAGTCGCTGGGTGGCGAGGGTGACCAGCCCGGTGTCGTGCGGTCGGGGGCTCACCTCGGAGAAATAGACGTCGTCGCCCTTCACGAACAACTCGACACCGAAAATGCCTCGGCCCCCGAGCTTTCCGTCGCCGAGCGCGGTCGCGACGCGCGCCGCGATCGAGGTCGCCGCACCCAGGGCGTCGGTGCTCATGTCGTGGGGCTGCCAGCTCTCGACATAGTCGCCGCCGACCTGCTGATGGCCGATGGGTGCGCAGAAGTGGGTTGCGAGCCGGCCGGTCGCCGGGTCGATGGCGCGCACGGTCAGCAAGGTGATCTCGTAATCGAAATCCACCCAGCCCTCGACGATCACACGTTCGGACGACACCCGGCCGCCGGTGATCGCGCTGTCCCACGCGGCGTCGATGTCGGCGGCACTCTTGAGGACCGTCTGGCCCTTGCCCGACGACGACATCACCGGTTTGACCACACACGGATATCCGACCTGTTCGACCGCCACCCGCATCTCGTCGCGCGAGCCGGCGAACAGGTAGGGCGAGGTCGGCAAGCCGAGTTCCTCGTCGGCGAGCCGGCGGATTCCCTCCCGGTTCATCGTCGCGACCACCGCCCGCGCCGTCGGGATGACCTCGGCCAGTCCCCGCTTCTCGACGACCTCGAGTGCCTCGGTGGCGATCGCCTCGATCTCCGGGACCACATAGTGCGGCTGGTACTTCTCGATCAGGGCGACGATCGCATCGCCGTCGGTCATGTCGATGACCGCGGCGTGGTGGGCGACCTGATGCGCGGGCGCGTTCTCGTACCGATCGACCGCGACGACCTCCACACCCAGCCGCTGGAACGCGATCACGAGTTCCTTGCCCAGCTCACCGGCGCCGAGGATCATCACCCGCGTCGCGGTCGGCGAGAGCGGGGTGCCGAGGACGTCGGGCGGACCGACGGGCGACGACACCGGCTGGTGCGCTGCCTGCACCTGCGTCGGCGCCTGGTACACCGCCCCGGGCGGCTTACGATCTGCGCCCAGCTGGGAACCACCGGTCTGGGTGCCACCGGGTTGGGGGACCTGGACGACGGGCGCCTGCGGGGTCGGCTCCCCCTCGGGGCGCGAGGGCTCCTGCGGCGCAGCTGCGCTCTCGGTGTTCGAGGTCATTCCCGGATTCTACGTGGCCCCGACGCGCCGGGTACCGGAGACCACGCTCGCCGACCATCACTCGATATGAGGCTGTGACCTGCGTGGACGCCGGATTCACCGGCGGCTCAGCCGACCACCTGGTGGATGTAGCACCAGCGCCACACCTCGCCGGGTTCGGCCGAACGCATGACGGGATGCCCCGATGAGTGGAAATGGGCGGTCGCATGCTTGCGCGGCGACGAGTCGCAGCAGCCCACGTGACCGCACCCGAGGCACTTGCGCAGGTGTGACCAGTGGTTCTCACCGAGCGCCACGCAGTCCTCACATTCGTCGGTGCGGGCGGCCGCCGGCGGATCGGTGGCCGGGTCCGCACCCACCGCCGCGAGGTCCGGGCACCGGCCGGCCGCGACGGGCCGGGCCGCCGCGGCCTCCTGAGCCGACGACGGGTCAGAGGTGCGGGAACGACGTCCGAACAATGCCATGCGCCCATTATCCGCACCCGCCCGGACGTGCCGGTAGGTTGACGCGGGTGAGTGCCTCACTCCTGCTGGTTGCCGCGGTGTCACTCGGGATCGCGGCCCTGTGCCGCCACTACGGCCTGTCTGCCCCGCTGGTGCTGGTGGCCGTCGGGCTCGGCATCTGCTGGATCCCGGGCCTGCCCGACGTCGCACTCGATCCCGAGTTCGTGCTGTTCGTGATCCTCCCGCCCCTGTTGTATTCGGCGGCCCAGGAGAGCTCGTATCACGAGATCCGCGCCAACCGCCGGGCCATCGGGCTCCTCGCGGTGGGGCTGCCCGTCTTCTCGACGATCCTGGTGGGTCTGGTCGCCTGGGCCCGCATCCCGCATGTCCCGCTGGCCGCGGCCCTGGTACTCGGCGCGGTGGTGGCCCCGCCCGACGCCGTCGCGGCACAGGCGATCGGCCGCCGGGTCGGTCTGCCGCGCCGCATGATGACACTGCTCGGCGGGGAGAGTCTGCTCAACGACGCGACCTCGCTCACGGCGCTGCGGGTGGCACTCGCGGCGGCCATCGGCGCCACCACCACCGTGTGGAGCGGCATCTCGACGTTCCTGCTGGCCGCGGTCGGCGGGGTGGCGGTCGGCCTGGCGATCGGCTACCTGACCGGGCGCATACGCACGTGGCTCACCGATCCGACGATGGAGACCGCCATCGGCATCATGGTGCCCTTCGGCACCTACTTCGTCGCCGAGGAGTTACATACGTCCGGTGTCATCGCGGTGGTGACGGCGGGCCTGCTGCTGGGCCAGCGCTCGGTACGACTCGGCTACGCGACCCGCATCCAGGACGATGCGGTCCGCAAGTCCATCGATGCCCTGCTCGAGGCATTCGTGTTCCTGCTCATCGGTTTACAGCTGCCGGAGCTGCTCCGCGCGTCTCACCGGCGAATCCTGGACGCGCATCACCATCGACGCGATCATCGTGCTGGCCACGGTGATCGCCGTCCGCTTCGTCTGGGTGTTCCCGGCGACATATCTGCCCCGGCTGCTCTCCCGGCGGATCCGGTCGAACGACCCGGCACCGAAACCGAGTGCGGTCTTCGTCCTCGGCTGGGCTGGGATGCGCGGTGTCGTGTCGTTGGCCGCGGCATTCTCGATCCCGCTCTACACCGACTCGGGCGCACCGTTTCCGGCCCGCGCGGAGATCCTGTTCCTCACATTCGTGGTGGTCGTGGGCACCCTGCTGGTCCAGGGCACGACGCTGCCGTGGATGATCCGCAGGCTGGGAGTCGGCGAGGACGACACCACCGAGGAGCTGCTCGCCTTCGCCGGCGCACAGGACCGCGCCTCGCGTGCCGCCGAGCAGGCGCTCGACGACATCGAAGCCGAGATGGGACCCGGCGACGTCCGGCGCCACCAGATCGGGTTGCTACGCAAATGGCTCACCACCCAACGCAATACCGCCTGGGAGGACCTCGGCCGTGGGCCGGAGGCGATCGGCGAGAGCCCCAACGCGGCCGGCAATCGGATCCGGGCCAAGCTGTTGGCAGTTCAGCGCAAGACCTTCATCGACGAGCGTGAGGCCGGCCGGATCGGCGACGAGGTCCTACGTAAAGCCTTGCGGCGCCTGGACTTCGCCGAGGGACTCACCGACCGCGACGAGAATTGAACGGCACCTCGCCGTCGGCGACCTCGCTGGACGCGCCGACCTCACCGGCCCCGCCGGATATCACCGCCGACGTATCGGCATCGGCGGGGTCGGCGTACTCGTAGACGACGGTGCCCTCGGTGCGGCCGCGCAGCGTGACGGTCTCGGCGCGACGCCAATGGTCCCGCTCGTCCCCACTGGCGGCCTCGACGGCGCGGCCGGATGCCAAGGGGCGACGCGGATCCCGCTTGGCGAGTTCGGACAGGCGGGCACTCTCGTTGACCGGGTCGCCGATCACCGTGTACTCGAATCTCTGGATGGCACCGACGTTTCCGGCCACCACCGACCCATGGCTCACGCCGATCCCGGCCCGCAGTTCCGGCACCTCCCGTGTGAGGCGTACCGCGACGGTCCGGGCGGCCGCGAGGGCCGCGCCGGCACCGTCGGACAGTGCGATCGGGGCCCCGAAGATCGCGAGCACGGCGTCACCCTCGAACTTGTTGACCAGACCCCGGTTCTCCTCCACCGCGCCGACGATCACGCCGAAGAAGCGATTCAGGATCTCCACCACCTCGGCGGGAGACCGTTCCGACGCCAGCGTCGTCGACCCGATGACGTCGACGAAGACCGCCGCCACCACCCGTTCGGAGCCGCCGAGTTCGGGATCGGAGGTCAACGCCGCCTCGGCGACCTCCCGGCCGACGTGACGCCCGAACAGATCCCGCACGTGTTCGCGTTCGCGGAGCCCGCCGACCATGAGGTTGAAACCGGCCTGCAGGTCGCCGAGTTCGGTGCCGTCGTAGACGACGACCTCGACGTCGTCGAGCTCCCCGGACTCCACCCGCCGCAGTGCCGTACGCACGCTGCGAATGGGTCCGACGATGCTCAGCGACGTCAGCACGGTCAGGATCAGTCCGGTGGCCAGCGCCGTCACCGCCAGCACCGCGACGCCGACGAACATGTCGACCTTCGAGGTCTCGTCCCGAAAGGCCCCGAACAGCACCACCAGCAGAATCCCGGTGACCGGGATCGCCGAACCGACGAGCCAGGACACGATCGACCGGCTGCGCACCCCGCTGCGTTTACGCCGGCCGTACCCGGCGCTGATGAGTTCGGCGGCCACCGGCCGCAGGGAGAACTCGACGAGCAGATACGAGATCGCCACGACCACCACACCGCTGAGGCCGATGACGAAGATCGTCTTGGGGATGAGGTCGGGGTCGGGGATGCCGTAACACAGGGTGAACATGATGACCGCGCCGAACCAGAGGATCGCCTGGATGCTCACCAACCGCCACGGCGCCCGGCGCGCGCGGCGCGCATCGCGTGCGGTCGGTGGCCGGTCCCGGATCGCCCACTGCAGGTCGCGAACGACAACCACGGTGCCCCAGCCGATTCCGACGACAAACGCGGCCACCACATAGAGGGGCAGGGCGAGGAAGTTGACCCACCACAGGTTGGCCTGGAAGACCGACGGTTCCGGAATCCCCACCGACGACAAGGCGATCGCGATGATCGCGCCGACGAGGTTCGAGACGACGATCGACGCGGTCAGCAGTGTCTGGATGCGCAACCGCTGTTTGAAACCACTCTCCCTGGCGGACCCGAGCAGGATCGAGCCGTAGTCGCGCCTCCCCCGCATGGAACCCATGCCGCCCAGCTTCTCACGAGACGCCACCAGCGGAGAACGAGTCGCCGGTAAACTCCGTTCATGCTGGTGCCGACCACGCGACGGCCATCCATGATCGCCGATATCGCGGCCGCGGTCGAGGGCGGAATGAACGACTCCGCGGCGAGTTCGGTGGTGGTGCTGAGCGGCGGCCCGGGGATGGGCAAGACCCACACCCTGCACCGCCTCATGGACACCGTCACCGGACCAGCGCGGTTCACCTGCGCCGACGAGCTGTCATGGCGGATGCCCTATGCCGTGGCCGCCGCCTTGCTCGGCGCCGAGATCACCTCCGCACCCGAACCCGGTTTCGGTGACACCCTGCTCGGCCTGGTGGACGAGATGTGTTCGGCCGGGCCGCTGCTCCTCGTCGTCGACGACGCGCACCACGCCGACGCCGCCAGCCTGGAACTGCTCGGACGGCTGGCCGACGCGACCGCCGACCTGCCGTTGACATTGCTCCTCGGGCGGCGGTTGCTGCCGCGGCGCGATCTGCTCGAGCGGCTCGTCGCGCGTTCGTCGACGCGGGAGTGGGCGCTGCCGCCGATGGACGGCGCGGATCTCGCCGCCCTGGCCCTCGACGTCGCCGGGGCACCCGTCGACGAGCACCTCACCGCGCTGCTCGAGTCGGCCGGCGGCAACCCGATGCATGCGATCGCCCTGCTGAACGATCTGCGACGCACCGGTGAGCTGACGATCGTCGACGGCGTCGCCACCACCACCGGGACCGACCGTTGCGCCGCCGATACCGAGACCATGATCGCCGAGCACCTCGCGCTGCTCGACCCGCGGGCCGCCGACCTCACCGGCAAGCTCGCCGTGTGGGGTGCGCCCGCGACCCTGTCGGAACTGGCGTCGATCGAATCGGTGCGGCCGGTGACCCTGGTGGCGGCCGCCCAGACCGCCATCGACGCCGGCATCCTCGCCATCGACGCCGCGGGGCGGCTCTCGTTCACCCACGATCTCTACGGCGACGTCGGCTACCAGATGCTCGCCGCACCCCTGCGGACCGTGCTGCACGAGGCGATCGCCGAGCAGGCCCGCGCCCACGGCGATCATCATCTCCTCGCGCATCACCTGCTCGCGGCCGGCCGGATCGGCCCGGACACCCTGAACGCGGTCCGCGCCGCCGAAGCGCAACTCGCCCACGCCCCGGCCGTCACCGTCGACCTGTTCGAGTCGGTGGGCCGGGCGAGCACACCAGGGGCGTCGCCCGCACCCGGGTGGCACCTGGGCCTCGCGACCGCGCTGGCCCGGACCGGGCAGCTGAGCCGGGCGTCGGAGGTTGCGGCAGAGGGGGTCGCAGCCGAGGGGATAACGGCGACCGCCGACATCGCCGAACTCGCCGCCCTGCTGCGGGTCCGGTTGTTCGCGCTGATCGCGCGCGGCCGCACCGATGACGCCCGCGCGCTCATCGCGGAGACACTCGCGCTACCGGTCGACGACGACGCCCGCGCCGCGCTGACCGATTCACGTGACTATCTCGGCATCCTCGAAGGCCGCGGGCCGGTACCGTCGGCGCCCTTTCACGATGCGGCGACCGGACCGGACAGATCGGTGACCGGCATTGCCGCCGAGGCGCTTCGACGGTACCTGCGCGGCGAAGGGCTCGATGCGCTCGCGCTGGCGATCGAGGCGACCCGCCGGGAGGGCGAACAGTCCGGGCCCACCGCCGCCCACACGTCGGCCGTCGTGTGGCCGCCGCTGATCGAACAGCACACCCATGGACCGAGCGCCGCGCTGGCCCTCTTGGAGAGCGCGACCCGGACCCGGTCGGCGCGCGGCGCGGACTGGATGACCGCCTACCACGACTTCACCAGGGGCGGCATCGAATTGGCGCTCGGACGTCTCGACGATTCGGCAGCGAGTTTCGACACGGGCTTCGAGCGGGTTGCCGCCGCCGACATGGGGTGGACGTCGATGGCCCACGCCGGACGCGCCACCGTCGACATCCTGCGCGGCGACTTCGCCGCTGCCGCAGCACGACTCGACGCCTTCTCGGCGTCCGGTCTGCCCGATCAGTTCGGCATCCCGCTGATCACCGCGACCCGCGCGCACCTGCTCGAATCACGCCGCCGGCTCCGGCCCGCGGCACAGGAGGCGACGCGCACGTGGCGGCGCGCCCACGACATGCAGCTGTATGGCTGGCTCCCGAGCAGTGTGCTGCTCCTGACGCGGATCGCGGTCCGCGCGGGTGCGGCCGACCTGCTCGACGCGCTCCGGTCCGACATCGCCGAGATCCCGCGGCCGCTGCCGCCGGCCGCGACCCACGTCGAACTCGCCGCGGCGGTGTGCGCGGTCGCGCTCGACGACGCCGACCCGCAGGCCGTTGTGACCGCCGGCGTCGCGGCCGCCGATGCGGCACACACGGTGGGTGATGTGCTGGCCGAGGCGTCGGCATGCGAAGAGGCGGCGTGCGCGGCGGCGGCGCTCGGCGACAAGCACACCGCCCGCGACCTGGCGATCCGGGCGTTGAGCCGCACCCAGGACGCCGGCGCCACCACCGACTCGGCCCGGCTGGCCACCCGGCTGCGTGCCCTGGGGCTGCGGATGGACCCGAACACCGTTCGTCATCGTCCGACCCACGGGTGGGACAGCCTGACCGCCACCGAGATCACCGTCGCCGAACTGATCGGCGACGGCCAGAGCGGTGCCGAGATCGCCGAGCGACTCTACATCTCGCCGCGCACGGTGCAGACCCACGTCTCCCACGCCCTCACCAAGCTGGGGCTACGCACCCGCGTCGAACTCGCCGCGCAGGTGGCGGCCCGCCGGCACCCGGCCGACCCTCGCGCGTGATGCTGCCGACTGGCAGCAGAATCTCCGTCACCAGACAGACGACCGCGCCTCGGCAGGAGCGAAGAGTTGATCGCATCAACTCCCGTCCCGAGAAGGAGAACGACACATGAGTTCGACGAACTCCCGGCCCGCCCCCGTGGATCTGCACCACACCCACCTGTCGGGCGTGTTCGCGCCGCAACGACGCGAGGTCGCCCTCGATGATCTGCCGGTCACCGGGCAACTGCCGGCCGACCTGCACGGCAGCTATCTGCGCAACGGCCCCAATCCGCGCTTCGACCCGATCGGTTCCTATGTCTATCCCCTCGACGGCGACGGCATGGTCCACGAGATCGGCATCGCCGACGGCCGGGTCTCCTACCGCAACCGATTCGTGCGGACGCCGATGGTGCGCGCCGAAGAGGCTGCCGGACATGCGATCTGGTCGGGGCTGACCGACGGCTACACGCCGTCCGTCGCGGAGGTCGGCCCGGAACTGGCCGGCACGGTGCGCGAGCTGCCCGACATCAACGTCGTCTCGCATGCGGGCCGGTTGCTGGCGATGGCCGAGGCCGATCAACCGTATCGACTCGATCCGGCCGACCTGGCGACGCTGGCCCGCACCGACTGCGCGGGTGCCATGCGGGTCGGCAGCACGGCGCATCCGAAGATCGATCCGGCAACCGGCGAGATGGTGCTGTTCAACTACACGCTCGAGGCGCCGTATCTGACCTGGTCGGTGGTGGGCGCCGACGGGAGCGCGTTGCGCGAACCCACGCCGGTGACCGGACTCCCGAAACCCACGATGATCCACGACATGGCGCTGACGGCGCGCTACATCGTGCTGATCGTCTGCCCGCTGCGATTCGATCTGGTGGCCGCGATGACCGGCGGCTCGCTGCTGAGCTGGCAGCCCGACGACGGAACCGCCATCGCGCTGATCCCCCGCGACGGCAGCCCGGTCCGATGGATCGATGCCGAGCCGTTCTGGGTGTGGCACTTCGCCAATGCCTTCGACAATCCGGACGGCACCGTCACCGTCGACTACGTCGAGTGGACCCGGCCCGGCGGCTTCTCGGCGGGCCCACAGGCCCCGAGCTCGGCGCTCGTGCGCGCAACCTGCGACCCAGCGGCCGGCCGCATCACCCGGTCGACGATCGGCGAGCGCGCGGTGAACGTGGAGTTCCCCCGCGTCGACGACCGGCTGCTGACCCGCGATCACCGGTGGATCGCCTCGGTCGGGCCCGCACGGGGCGACTCCGGCGACTCCGAGAGCCTGTGGTTCAGCGATCCGGCCACCGAGACCGAGGTGTGCTGGTCGCCGGGGGTGGCGATCGGCGAACCCATCTACCTCCCCGGCGACAGCCACGACTACTGGGGCGCCATCGGCACCGATCCGACCGATCTGCGGTCCCGCTTCTATCTGCTGTCCGCGCAGGACCCGGCCGCCGGTCCGCTGGCGACCGTGGATCTACCCATCCGGGTACCCGCCGGACTGCACGGCACGTGGGTACCGGCGAGTTGACCAGGCGAATCCGGGTCTACCGCAAGGGGACTCAGCCGACTCGGATCATCTTCTTGTTGACGAATTCGTCGATGCCGAAGCGGCCGAGTTCGCGACCGAAGCCGGACCGCTTGACGCCGCCGAAGGGCAATTCGGCGCCCTCGGCGCCGACCGCGTTGATGAACACCATGCCCGCCTCGATCCGGTCGGCGACGCGCAGCGCCTGCTCGGGCTCGGTGGTGTAGACGTAGGAACCGAGACCGAACGGGATGTCGTTGGCGAGCGCGACGGCCGCGTCCTCACCGGCGACCCGGTAGACGGTGGCGACCGGACCGAACAGCTCTTCCTTGGCCACCGGCGACTGCGGATCGAGACCGGTCAGTACCCCAGGCGGGAAGTGCGCCCCGGACCGCTCGCCCGCCGAATCCAGTGTCGCCCCGGTTTTTCGGGCCCTCTCGACCTGTTCTTGCAGACGGTCGGCGGCGGCCACCGACGACAGCGGCGCCAGACCGGGCGCGGTTGCCTTCACCTTTGCGGTGAACTTCTCGAGGAACTCGTCATAGATCGCCTCGTCGACGATGAAGCGTTTCGCGGCATTGCAGGACTGACCGGTGTTCTCGAATCGGCCTTCCACGGCCGCGGCGACGGTGGTGCCGAGGTCGTCGGTGGACAGCACGATGAACGGGTCCGACCCGCCGAGTTCGAGGACGACCTTCTTGAGGTTACGCCCGGCGACCTCGGCCACCGCCGCGCCCGCGCGTTCGGATCCCGTCAGCGAAACCCCTTGCACCCGTGGGTCGGCGATGGCCTCGGCGATCTGCTCGTTGGTGGCGTAGATGTTCACATATGCGCCCGGCGGATACCCCGCGTCGGCGAAGATCTGCGCCAGTGCGGCCGCCGATTCCGGGCACTGCGGTGCGTGCTTGAGCACAATTGTGTTGCCGAGCACCAGGTTCGGGCCGGCGAAGCGGGCGACCTGGTAGTACGGGTAGTTCCACGGCATGATGCCGAGCAGCACCCCGACCGCACTGCGCCGGATGAATGCCGAGCCCGCTCCTTCGAGGAGGGTGATCGGTTCGTCGGCGAGGAACGTCTCGGCGTTGTCGGCGTAGTACTCGTAGATCGCGGCACAGAATTCGACCTCACCGACCGATTGGTCGAGTGGTTTGCCCATCTCGCGCCGGATGATCGCGGCCAGCTCGTCCTTGCGTTCGGTGTGCAGGTGCGCGACCCGGCGGATCAGGGCGGCGCGCTCGGCGACGTCCGAGCGCCTCGACCACGAGCCGAACGCCTCATGCGCCGCGCCGAGCGCCGCATCCACCTGCTCGTCGGTGGCGGTCGGATACTCCTGGACCACCTCGCCGGTGGCGGGGTCGACCACTGCATATCGGGTCATCGAGATCCCTCCGGGCGAGAACTGGGATGATTGAACCGGTGACGTACTCAGACGATATCGCGGCGCACGATGGTCTGCTCACCGGCGCGGTGGTACCCGACCTGGGTCATGGCCAGCGCTCAGGTCAGAGCAGGAACTTGTTGACGAGGTCGAGTGGTGGGCCCCAAAGCGCGTCATCGGCGCGAGGGGCTTGGAGTTGCCGACGAGGGGTGCGTGCGAGGCGGAGCGCGGCGTTGGTGGTCGCGATGCATTGTCGGCGCATGAGATCGATGTCGATGAAGGGCATGGCATCGAAATTGGCGTTGAGGAGGTAATTGGGTCCTGCGATCGATTGGAGGGATGGCAATCCAGCGATCCTCCAGAGACCTTCGCCGTCACCCGGCCACCACCGTCCGTTAGGAGATTCTCCGGACTTGTCCGTGCTGTACGGGCGCAGTACCCGATTGTCATCCAAGCCCATCTGGTTGTGGAATGCACGGCCGACCTTGACCATCTCGGCGTGTGGGGAGGAGAAGACGATGTTGGTTTCGGGGCCACCCATGGCCATGCCGCCGGTGTTGGTCGGAACCC
This sequence comes from Gordonia sp. DT30, assembly GCF_049844915.1. Taxonomy (NCBI): domain Bacteria; kingdom Bacillati; phylum Actinomycetota; class Actinomycetes; order Mycobacteriales; family Gordoniaceae; genus Gordonia; species Gordonia sp. DT30. Next base: position 27,008 of record NZ_JBNCLY010000013.1, read on the forward strand.
AGGATCTCGCTCCGAGATGTTCGATGCTGATCGCCGCGGCGGTGCGGGCGACCAAGTCGCCCTTGTGCCGTCGGAGGAACGCTTCGGTGCCCAAGGCCTGACCGGCCATGTGGCCGGTGCTCATGACGAACAGGATCGACCGCCCGAGCTCGTGCCGAGGTATGCGGGCGAGGTATTGCGCAACCGACAGAAGACCTTCAGGACCATTCTCTTCGAGCCCATTGGTGCCGTCGGTATGGGATTGCAGCATGACGAATTCGTCTGTGCGGCCGGGGATGATGCCGTACATGTTGGGGCTCGTCACCGGGTTGACGGTGGCTTGTAGTCGCAGTCGCACGCTTCCGCCTGCCCGGGCGACGTCGTGGAGTCGAGCGCCGGTGACGCGGTCCACCGACAGCGCCGGCAGGTTGCGAATGATGCCGTCATAGGGGGCGTACTGCCCGTCGGCGGCTTCGCGTGGCAGGTCCCAGATGACGATGAGTCCGACCGCACCGGCCGCCTTGAACCGGTCCATTGCTTCGGTGATCGACCCTTGGCCGAGCCAGGCTCGGTCGTACGTCGCGAACGGGTTGTATCCGGGGCCGTGGTGAGGCTGTAGCGGTGTGTCGTAGTCGACGGCGTCGAGCAACGCGTAGGGCAGCGAGGGAACCTCCACGGTGAACAGCCCGATGGCGCCCTCCCGGGGTTCGGTCGACAGCGGTGCTGTGATGCCACCTGCGGCGGTGCTGCCGGAGTAGGGAACATACCAGGAGACATGCGCAGGTCCTGCACCTGCGCCGCCGATGACGTCCAACGACCACTGCGACGGTAGCCATCGGGTGAAGCGAACCTGGTCGGCGACGATGTTGCGGATCCCGGCCTGCGCCATGCGCTCGACCAGACCGTCGACGTAGCGATGCTGAGCGGTCGTGCCGGTGGCCCGCAGACCGACATCGTTGGCGAGCTCCTGCCAGCGTCGCAACTGTGTGGACGGCATGAACTGAGACGGGGTCACCGACGTGGCCGATGCGCCGGTCAAGGTGGCTGTCGGCCATCCGGTGTCGGCGCGGGCGATCCCGATACCGGTGCCCAGCGCCACGCCGGCCGTTCCGAGTGCGGCGGCGCCGAGAAATGCACGGCGGGACAACTGTCGGCCGGTGTGATCGGTGGACGGGGTCATGCGAGCTCCTGGATGGAAGGCGAGGCCGGTTGGCCGCGCGCGGATGGTCGAGGACTTATGGCCACAGTTGATGAGCCCGACGCTCGGCGGCGGCAAGGCTTTGTTGGGCGTCGGAGGGCAGTAGTGCACCGTCGGCGACAGCGCGATCTGTCGCCGCCCGGAATTTGGTGAGGTAGTCCGTGCTGCTGGTGTAGAGCTGGCGCAGCCGCGCGGCAGAGAACGGGATGGATCGGCCGACGAGTTGCGCACATACGTCTGGGCCGCTGTTGTTTCGGTTGTCGGTCGCGGTGGGAACTGCGAACTCGGGCAGTCGAATACCACCCAACGCGTTGTCGTCGCGGTCCCGGATCACGTTGCCGCCGTCGTCGTAGGCGATCGGCGCGAGTGTCGGAGGTGGGATGCGATTGCGGATCCAGCGGTCGAGAGCCGTCAACGCGGCATTCTGCACGTTCTTGAATGGGATGCGACTCAAGGGTGGAACCGCGCACCGAAGCTCCGCCGAGGGCATTCGGCCCAGATCACGGCGCGCGACCCGATCAATGTAATCCTGGGTGTCGCGGTCGCTGTGCGTGGTGCCGGCGACCTCCCACAGTCGGTAGGTCGGCGAGTCGGGCGCACGGCGATGTGAGGAATCGGTTTCGCTGTTCACTTGCAGCACCGGCACGCCGGTTGCGGCGGGTAGTGGTTGCGGCGCGGCGACCGAGTCGGCGGCCGGGCCCAGTGTGGCAGTGGATAATTCGGAGATGAGATAGCCGTCGATGCCGCCGTAGGTCGGACCGACGGTGTTGGCGTAGATCGACAGGGTTCCGGCCGATTGTGAGCAGCCGGTGGCAATCTGCACCCGGGGCCGTAGCGGGCGGAGCGGGGATGATGGGCCGCGGATGGTGCGGACCGCTTGCCCGAAGATCTCGTAGGCAGCCGGTTCGGCGACGAACGATCCCACTTGCGGCATGTGCAACGGCCGATAGCGCGCGGGATTCCACGCCTTGAGACCGGTGCCCGGTGCGTACAGCCCGGTGGTCTGCGCATCGACAGCGACGTAGGCATCCCCAGATTGCATGACGTGGTCGGCCGAACGGGCCCACAGACATTCGAAGTCGAAGTTGTTGGACACGTTCTGCCATTCGGTGATCACCGTGCCCGAGAACCGCTTGGGATCTGCGGGGCGACGGACCAGCATTCGTGACGTGTAGGGGCCGAATGCCGTTGTGCCGGAGAAGAAGTATTCCTGTTCGAGGTAGCCGTGGCCCGACAGTTCCACCGCAGACGCGCCGAACGGGTGATCGCGACCACCATCGTTTGCCGCGGCTGCCGCCACCGGAGGGGTGATGGATACCGCGGCGGGCGCGGCACTGGCATGCGAATTCGGAGCGACGATGACGGCAACGAATGCCGCAGCGCCTACCAGCAGTCGACTCAGAAGTCGTATCGGTACTGATGTCATTGTTGTTCTCCGGTCAGCATGCGCATGAGCCACCCGGAGAGTTCGGGGACCAGCTCCAGCAGTTGGGCCGTGTTGTCGGCCTCGATCTCATCGGACACCAGTTGACGCACTGCGTACACCACCCCCCGATACGCCGACGGCGCGAGCAGTTCCGACTCGGCGGCGGCAAGCTGCCGGTGGTGATCACCCAATGCGTCGGCGAACAGTTGCAGCGATTCCCGTCGACGACGTCGTGCAGGAGCACCCATGGCATCGATCTCGACCTGGAACGCACGACCGACGACCGGGTCGTCACGCATCGGCGTGATGTACGCGCGCAACGCCGCATCGACGAACTCGGTCAAATCCTGCTGTGGCCGCATAGTGGCCGCCAGCCCGGTAAGCAGCACCTCGATGAATCGGTCGTATGCGGTGACCGCACACTCCTGTTTGTCGGCGAAGAAGCCGTAGAAGACGGCCCGAGACACCTGTGCGCGCGCGACGACGTCGCTGACGCTGACCGCCGCGTACCCGCGGGCGGCGATCAACTCGGTGACGCCGATCAACAATCTTTCTCGCTGCGCGGCGGCAATCCTCTCCCGCGGCACGCTATGGGGTCCTCGTGGTAGCGAGCCGGGTGGTTCGAAGAAGACTCCTGGCCGGACCTGGCCCACGGCCGTGACCGGCGACGCGACAACGCCTGACGTGGTTGTCGCACTGTCGGTCGCCATGACACCTCCAAGAGAAGTACGCCAGCATTCTTTACTGCGTCCGGCGTCACGCTACCACGGGCGCACTTGTACGTGTCACATGCCGGCATGAACCGCGTTCAGACATCACCGAGGCGACAGTACCCGGGCGGCAGGAGTGCGCACCGAAAACTTGACTACCAAAACTGTTGTGTCGGTAGCGTTCTGGGAGTTCTCGACCTGCATCGGAGTCGATCAGCAGTGGTCACCGCAGATTGCGTGCGAGGCAGCCGTCACCTCGCGGTGAACTCTCGTGGAGTCGAGAACCGCGGAGAACTCAGACGATGTCGCGGCGCACGATGGTCTGCTCGCGTCCCGGCCCGACCCCGATGCACGAGATGAACGCCCCGGACAACTCCTCGAGCCGCCGGATGTAGTCCTGCGCGTTGGGTGGCAACTCCTCGAAGGTCTTGCACTCGCTGATGTCCTCCCACCAGCCGGGCATCTCCTCGTAGATCGGCTTGGCGTGATGGAAGCCGGTCTGGGTCATCGGCATGTCCTCGACGCGTTCCCCGTCGACCTCGTAGGCCACGCAGATCGGCACGGTGTCGAGGCTGGACAGGACGTCGAGCTTGGTGAGGAAGTAGTCGGTGATGCCGTTGACGCGGGTCGCGTACCGGGCGACGACGGCGTCGAACCAGCCGCAGCGCCGGGCGCGGCCGGTGGTCACGCCGACCTCGCCGCCGGTCTTGGCCAGGTACGCACCCCACTCGTCGAAGAGTTCGGTCGGGAACGGTCCCGAACCGACGCGTGTGGTGTAGGCCTTCAGGATGCCGAGCACGGTGGTGATGCGGTTGGGGCCGATGCCCGCCCCCACCGCGGCGCCGCCGGCCGTCGGATTCGACGACGTCACATAGGGATACGTGCCGTGGTCGACGTCGAGCAGCGTGCCCTGCGAGCCCTCGAGCAGCACGGTCTCACCACGTTCGAGCGCCTGGTTGAGCAGCAGCCGGGTGTCGGCGATGCGGTGCCTGAAGCCCTCGGCCTGGGTGAGGACCTCCTCGACGACCTGCTCGGGTTCGAGGGCACGACGGTTGTAGATCTTGACCAGGATCTGGTTTTTGAGTTCGAGTGCGGCCTCGACCTTCTGCGTCAGGATCTTCTCGTCGAGGACGTCGGCGACGCGCACCCCGACGCGCGCGATCTTGTCCTGGTAGCACGGTCCGATACCGCGGCCGGTCGTGCCGATCTTCTTGTTTCCGAGGAAGCGTTCGGTGACCTTGTCGATGGCCACGTGGTACGGCATCAGCAGATGGGCGTCGGCCGAGAGCAGCAGCCCGGTGGTGTCGACGCCGCGCTCCTCGAGCCCGCCCAACTCGGTGAGCAGCACCCCCGGGTCGACGACGACGCCGTTGCCGATGACGTTCGAGACGCCGGGCGTGAGGATGCCCGACGGGATGAGATGCAGCGCAAAGGACTCACCGTTGGGCAGCACCACGGTATGCCCCGCATTGTTGCCGCCCTGGTAGCGGACGACCCATTGCAGCTTGCCGCCGAGGAGATCGGTGGCCTTTCCTTTGCCCTCGTCGCCCCACTGGGCGCCGATAAGCACGATCGCGGCCATGCTCAGTTCATCCCTTCCACAAGTCCAAACCGGGACAACCTTACTGGTTCGGCAGGCTGGATACCCTATTCCCATGTCGTTCGAGGTCATTTCGTCATCGCTGGTGCCGACATCCGGCAACACCCGCCGGGCGGTTCGGGACGCGGTGGCGCAGCGGATCGCCGACCCGGCCGTCACCCGGCTCATCGTCGAACCCGGCGCCGACCCCGGCGGCACCGATGTCGGGAATGCGAACCCCGACGCACACCTCGCGCAGGTCATCGGCGCATTGATGCTCACCGAACGACTCGACGTCGAGGTCGCCTACGTCGCCGCACAGCCCACTGCCGCCACCCGCGCCTACGGTCTGCCGCACGGGTCGGGGGCCCGCGAACTCGCCGAACGCGGCCGCGCCGTCGACGTGCCGTTGATCCGGGACGACGCGGCGACCGTGCTCGTCGGCGTGGCCCGCCATCTCGGCGCCGACGGCGCGCAGCTACATGGGGAGAGCTACGTCGACGACCACCGACTGTTCACCGGCGAGGTGCGTGGAATCCGGATCGAGCCGACGCCGCAGGAGCCGGGACTGCGGACCCGCCTCGAAGGCGGGATGGTCGCTGCGCTGGCCGGCCGGCGCAGCTGGCATCGGGGCCGGGCGGTGCAGACCGGTGGCCCGAACATCGTCGTCGAACGTGAGGGGATCGCAAGCGATCGTGCGGTCAAACGGTCCACCTACTACCGTCACCACGTGGATCTGAAACTGGTGCTCCCATGACCGGCCCGGCCTTCGGCAAGCGGCGCAACCCGACGGTCGCCGAGATCGCGCGGGCGATACAGCCGGGTGCGGTCTTCCTCGGCCTGGTCGCGGTCGCGGTGCTCGGCGGGTGGCTCGCCGCCCGCGCCGGCTCCGATCGCTCGTCGGGTCAGGCCACTCTCGGCGTCATCCTGCTGGTGCTGGCCGGCTGGGTGATCTCGTTGTGTCTGCACGAGTTCGGGCACGCGGTGACCGCCTACCGCTTCGGTGACCGCGACACGCAGCTGCGCGGATACCTCACGCTCAACCCCCTGCGCTACACCCATCCCGCGCTGTCACTGGGGCTGCCGCTGCTCATCATCCTGTTGGGCGGCATCGGATTTCCCGGTGGGGCGGTGTATCTGAACGAGCGCGGTTTCACCCGGGCACAACGCACCACGGTCTCGTTGGCCGGTCCCGCGGTGAATCTCGTGCTGGCCATCGTGCTGCTGGTGGTGATCCGCGCGTTCGGGCCGTTCGTGGACAGCCCGATCGGGTTGTTCGTGACCGATCCCGACTCCATCAACCTCTGGGACGGGCTCGCGATGCTCGCGTTCCTACAGATCACCGCCGCGGTGCTGAACCTGATCCCGATGCCCGGCTTCGACGGCTACGGCGCCATCGAGCCGTACCTGTCGCCGCAGACCCGCCAGAGCGCCGCCAAGATCGCGCCCTACGGATTCCTGATCATCTTCGCGTTGCTGTTCATCCCGCAGCTGAACCAGCTGTTCTTCGACTTCATCTTCTGGCTGTTCGAGCTGTCGGGAGTGCCGTCCGGACTGGCCGGCTGGGGCTGGAACACCTTCTTGTTCTGGCGGCACTGAACCGAGCAGTGTTCACCAACTGCAGTGTTCACCAACTGAGGTGTTCACCAACTGAGGTGTTCACGGCATCGCTGCTGGTCGACGGCCGGTTCGACCTGCACCGTGGCGTGCGGAAGTCCGTGCCGGGCGAGTACCGCCTGTGCGGCCGGCAGCACCTCGGCGTTGGGCCGGTCGCTGCCGAGATGGACCGTCGCCACGTCCATGCCGGTCGTCAGCGACCAGACGTGCAGATCGTGGACGTCGGTGACCGACGGGATCTCGGCGAGTTCGCGGCGCACCTCGTCGACGTCGATGTGGGTGGGTGCCTGCTGGTTGAGGATGCGCAGCGCGTCGATCGCCAGACGCAGTGCCCGCGGCACGACCCAGATCGCGATGCCGACCGCCACGATGATGTCGGCGTATCCCCACCCGGTGGTCAGCGCGACGACACCGGCGACCAGCACTCCGACACTGCCGACCGCGTCGGCGAGCACCTCCAGATACGCACCGCGTACCGCGATGGAACCCTTCGAGTCGGCCCGCAGCAGCAACATCACCATCATGTTCACCGCCAGTCCCACCAGAGCGACGACGATGAGGGTGAGTCCCGGAACGTGCGGATCAGATCCGATCCGTTCGATCGCCTCGTATCCGACGAAGCACGCGACCCCGATCAGCAGGACCGCATTGGCCACCGCGGTGAACACCTCGGCCCGATGCCAGCCGAACGTCCGGGTGTCGGTGGCCTTGCCGTGACGCGCCAACAGCAGCGCGATCAGGCCCATGACCAGCGCGACCACGTCGGTCAGCATGTGCCCCGCGTCGGCGATCAGCGCCAGCGAATCGACGGCGACGCCCACGCCGAGCTCGACGGCGAAGTACGAGCCGATCAACGCCACCGCCACCGCCATCGGCCAGATACGACGGTGCGAGCCATTCGTGGCGTCGGCGGGCGAATGGCCGTGGGAGTGCGAATGTGAATGGCCCATGACCCTGCCAATATATGCGTCGACTCGCATATATGCCAAGCCTTAGGTACGCCTAACCCGCTGCGTGCTGGTCGCCGGGTGAGCCATTCGGCCACCGCAGCGTCGCGATGGCCGAGGACCGCCGCAATCCGGCCACCATCAAGAGGTCGACGAGCAGCGACCGGATCTCGGCGAGCAACGCCGTCTCCGACATCCCGCGCTCCTCGGCCAGTTCGATCTTCGCCTTGCGTGCGATCGTGCGCAGCACGCGCGCGGCATCGGCGGCGTCCGGCGACTTGCCGGGATCGGCGAGCATCATCTCCCGCAGCACCTCGAACGCCCCGCCGAGATCACCGATGATCTCGACGAGTTCGGGCCGGATCGTCTCGCCGCGCTGGGTGATGCCCAGTGCCCGCCGGGCGATGATGCGGAAGTTGCGTACCCCGTTGTCGATGGGGTCGGCGGTCGCCGAGAGGCGCTGCAGCCGCATGCGCGAACCCCAGTACAGCGGGGAGATCGTGCTGATCTCGCGGCCACCGCTCATATCCTGGCGCATCGTGTTGATCGCGCCCTGGGTGCCGCGCACCGTCTCCAGCGCGGCGAACACCGTCGGCTCATTCCCGGAGCGCATGCCCTCGGCGAGTTGCCGGGCGGCATCACGCGCCGTCGCGAGTACCGACGCGGCGTCACGACGTGCCCGTGACGCCGGATTGGCCGGCAGCAACGCCCCCACGAGGATGCCGATCAAGCCGCCGGTCAGGGCGTCGATGGCGCGGTGGAATCCGCCGATCCCGCCGGGCGGCAGCAGGGTGGCCACGAGCACAGCCGACGACGCGGCCTGCATCGGGATGAGCGGGCCGTCGTCGAGGAAGACCGCGACGGACATCGCCAGCGCCACCACGACGACGATTTGCCAAGTGCCGCTACCGATTTCGGTGATGAGTAGATCGCCGATCAGGATTCCGATGGTGACGCCACCGACCAGTTCGACCGATCGGCGCCACCGTCGCCCGAGTGAGAGGCCCAGCGAGATCATCGCGGCGATGGGGGCGAAGAAGGGCTGTTGGTGGCCGAGCACATCCAGCGCGAACCACCAGCCGATACCGGCGGCGATCGCGCACTGCAGAATCGGGCCCAACGACAACCAGAGTCGCCGGATGCGCACCCGCAACATCCGCGGCAGCGCCTCGTAGCGGCGCCGGGCCCAGGAGGTCACCGAGCTCAGTGCAGTCCGAGGTGGTCGGCGGCGGTCGGATCGCTGTCGTTCAGCAGGTCCAGGCATCGCAGGTACTCGTCCTCTTCGCCGATCGCCTGCGCCGCGCGGGCGAGCGCGCCGACACACCGCAGGAAGCCCTGATTGGGCTCGTGGCTCCACGGCACCGGCCCGAACCCTTTCCAGCCGTGTCGCCGCAGCTGGTCGAGTCCCCGGTGATACCCGGTTCGTGCGTAGGCGTACGCCTCGATGACCTTGACGACGTCGCCCTCGCCACCGGTCGTCGAGCCGTCGAGAGCGCGTTCGGCCAGGTACGCCCATGCGATCGATGCGGTGGGATGACCGGCCGCCACCTGGGCGGGCTCGGCACCGTTGAGCAGCGCCGATTCGGCATCGTCGTCACCGGTCAACAAGACGGGCTGTGGGCCGAGAAGATCTCCAAAGGAAGTCACTCCCCCATTCAAGCATCGCCGTCTGCGCAACGCCTACGAAGACGTGCGGCGGCGCCGAGGTAACACCGCAGGTCGGCGAATCGTCATCCGACCGGATGAGCCACTCTCCCGAGGTGATGACGAGTGCGGCCGTTCGCTAGTGTGAATGGCGCACTTCGTCGCGTTGCGAGGTGCGATGCCGTCTTTTCGGGGGGAGATCTTCTCGTGTGCAAACTTCGAGCATGCTGTTCGAGGAAGGTGTGGTGATGACCGATGGCGCAGTCTGACGATCGGAAGTCCGCTGTCACCAAGGCGTTCTCGAAGCTACGCAAGATGCGGGATTCGCGTACGTCCGACGCCGGACCGGCTCCGCGCCCGGCCGGTCCCCGGCCACCCGCGTCGCGCAACGTCGCACCCCAACCGTCCCAGAACGGCCCGTCCGGGCGGCCTGCCGAGTCGAGTTCGCGACCGCCGCACTCCTCGACGATGGACGCGGAGACCAAGCCGTTCCGGATACCGACGGCCCCGGCGAAGCCGCAACCCGAAGACAATGCGGCTGACGCCGACCAGACCGAATCGCCCCGAACCGATGATTCGGCCGCAGCCGATAATTCTGGTCACACCGACAGTTCTCACCAAACCGACAGTTCTACGGAGACCACAGGAGACCCGGTGACCGATCATCCGAGGCCGCGCGGCGGACGCGGGATCGATTCGGCCACCAAGGTCATCAGCCGGTCCAGCCTGCCCGACCCCGCGGAGCTCGACGACCTCGAGGATGTCGACGCCTACGGCGGTGCCCCCGAGGATGCCGACAGCGCTCGATCTGATACCGACAGCGCTCCCGAGAACGACAGCGCATCCGAGGAGGACGACAGAGCATCCGAGGACGACAGCGCTCCCACCGGATCCGATGCGCCGGTTGCTGCGGGTGCAGTCGTCGTCGGCGCAGCCGCGGCGGGCGCTGCCGCGGCCGCAGATGACCACGACACCGCAGACGCCGACGACACTGCAGAGGACGCCGACAGCGCTTCCGAGGACGTCGACGACGCCGAGGCCACCACCGCGGGCGATGACACCGCGGACGAGGAGGCAGCCGAAACACCTGCGGAACAAGAAGTTTCGGACGACACGGGGCCCACCGAGACCGACGACACGGGGCCCACCGAGACCGACGAGTCGGGGCCCACCGAGACCGACGACACGGGGCCCACCGAGACCGACGAGTCGGGGCCCGAAAGCGCCGACCCCGAAGCTGCGGAGACCGAAGCCGACGTGGCCGAAGATGCTGTGGCCGAAGATGCTGAGACCGAGGCTGCTGAGACCGAAGGTGCTGAGGCCGAGAGCACCGAGCCGGAAGCCGACGAGGCGGATGAGGCCGACGAGCCCGAGGCCACCGACAGCGACGAGACCGCAGAGCCCGAGGCCGAGAAGACCGCGGCGGAGCCCGACGAGGCGGTCACCGACGAGGACACCAGCGACGAGGAAAGCAGCGACGAGGCCACCGCCGAAGAGGCGGACGCCACGGAGACCGTGTCCGACGAGAGCGGATCGGACGAGGGCGAATCCGACGCGGGCGAATCCGAAGAGGCCGAATCCGAGGAGGGCCCGGCCGACGACGAAACCGCCAAGATACCGGTGGCGACGGCCACCGATCAGGTGACCGAGGCGGAACCGGCTGACGCAGAACCAGCGCAGGCCCAAGCCCCCGAAGCCCAAGCCCCCGAAGCCCAAGCCCCCGAAGCCCAAGCCCCGGAGGCCCAAGCACCGGCCGACCAACCACCGGCCGACGACTCGAAGACCCAGATCCTGACCAGACCCGCGGCCGCGGCCGCAGGGGGCGTCGCCGCCGGCGGTGCCGCGGCGGCCGGTGCCGCAGCGACCCAGGGCTGGTCGACGACAGCGCACCAGCCGCAGGTCATTCCGGGCGAGAAAGAGCAGCTGCCATCCAAGCCCCAGAAGGCCGGCCGCAGTCGCCGACGCAAGGGCATCCTGTTCTCCGCGATCGCGGCCGTCGTGGTGATCGTCGCCGTCGTGGTCGGCGTGTTCGCGTACTTCCAGACGCGTCCGGTCGCGCCCGAGGACGCCGCCGCGGACACCGCGAAAACCTACGGCAACGCCGTATATGACGGCGATCTGCAAACCCTGCGCAACGTCACCTGCGGCAACAAGCTGACCTACTACCAGAAGATGCAGGACGGCGATTGGACCAAGCTCTACCAATCGCAGAAGTCGCGCAACGAGCTGGTGCAGGTGCAGAAGGTGAACGCGGTTCGCGTCGACGGCGACACCGCTCTCGTCGAGGTGACCGCAGTCAACACGAGTACGCCCGACAAGCCACAGCGGGTCGCCATCAACCTGCAGAAGCAGGGCGACAACTGGAAGGTCTGCGACAAGCAGTGACCGGTGAGCCGACCGCGGGTGTGCCGCCGGCGGATAACGCCGGCCACAACGCGGTGCCCACCACTCCGATCGACGGTCCGGGCCGGCATCAGCGCCCGGCACCGCCGCCCGACCGCCCACCACTACCGATGGGCGTGCGCCCCGACGTTCTGTACGGCCGCCCGACCACTCCGGGCGCGCACCACGTCAACCCACCGAAACCGCGGTCACCGCAACATGATTCGCGTCCGAGCGGGAATCAGTCGGCCGGTTGGGGACCACCGCCGCCGAGGCCACCGCGCGACGCCCCGGCGCCACCCGATCGGTGGCACACCCCGGCGCCTCGGCCCGCACCACAGCAAGGGCCGCCACCGCAGCCGCCTATCTCCCGGCCTGCGCCGGGCACCCGCCCGAAATCCGCACCCCGCTCGACGACGCCATCGCGACGCCATCGCCGCCGCGCCGACCCGATGGTCATCGGCGCCGCGATCGTGATGGTTCTCCTGGCGATCGCTGTCCTCGTCGGCATCCTGACTCTCTGAACCCACAGTTACGCCGAGGGCGCCCCACAAAAACGCCGACAGCGCTTGGGTAAGCGATGTCGGCGTTTGCAGAGCGGCGTTTGAAGAGCGCTGTCGCCGAGGTGGTCAGGCGCTGATCGACTTGCCCACCGACTTGAGGTCGGTACACGCCTCGACGACGCGCTCGCTCATGGAGGTCTCGGCCTTCTTGCTCCACCCGCGCGGATCGTAGGCCTTCTTGTTGCCCACGTCCCCGTCGATCTTCAGCACGCCGTCGTAGTTGCCGAACATGTGGCCGGCGACCGGTCGCGTGTAGGCGTACTGGGTGTCGGTGTCGACGTTCATCTTGACGACGCCATAGCTCAGCGCTTCGTCGATCTCGCTCTTCAGCGAGCCGGAGCCACCGTGGAAGACGAAGTCGAACGGCTTGGATCCGTCGGGCAGTCCCAGCTTCTTGGTCGCCACTTCCTGGCCGGTGTTGAGCACATCGGGGCGCAGCTTGACGTTGCCGGGCTTGTACACCCCGTGCACATTGCCGAACGTCGCGGCGAGCAGGTACACACCCTTCTCCCCGACGCCCAGCGCCGCGAGGGTTTTCTCGAAGTCCTCGGGCGTGGTGAACAACTTGTCGTCGATGGCGGCTTCCACACCGTCCTCTTCACCGCCGACGACGCCGATCTCGATCTCGAGGATGATCTTCGCGGCTGCCGCCTTGGCCAGCAGCTCCTGCGCGATCTCGAGGTTCTCGTCGATCGGCACGGCCGAACCGTCCCACATGTGCGACTGGAACAACGGATTGCGGCCCGCGTCGACGCGCTCCTGGCTGATCGCGAGCAGCGGCCGCACGTAGGTGTCGAGCTTGTCCTTCGGGCAGTGGTCGGTGTGCAGACCGATCGTGACGTCGTACTTCGCGGCGACGACATGCGCGAACTCGGCGAGCGCGACCGCACCGGTCACCATGTCCTTGACGCCGAGGCCCGAGCCGAACTCCGCACCGCCGGTGGAGAACTGGATGATGCCGTCACTACCCGCATCCGCGAAGCCCTTGATGGCCGCATTGATCGTCGACGACGACGTGCAGTTGATGGCCGGGAACGCGTAGCCGCCCTCCTTTGCCTTCTGGAACATCTCGGCGTACTGCTCGGGGGTTGCTATGGGCATTTCACGTCCTCCAACCGGATAAGGTTCACGCTTCGAGTCGATCACTCCCGTTCAGTATGGCAAGGTCACCGCGGCCGTGTGCACCGGCATCCGAGCCGCTCAGTTCGTCGACAGCGCGCGTGTGAGCGCGCTCGGCGCGTTGGCGAGCGCGCTCGGCGCAAAGGCGAGCCCGCCGATCGGCATCGCCGACGGCCGGGACATGCTCCTGGCAAACCTTCAGGTTCGCCGCGTAGCCTGGTGACCCGTGATCGACACCGCACTTGCCCAGGCCACCACGACTGCGGTCGCGCTGCCGGGCATCCTCGACCCCATCAACGTGCTCGGCTGGTTCGGCGCCTGGGCATTCTGGGGCCTGCTCCTGGTCATCCTCATCGAATCGGGTGTGTTGTTCCCGGTGCTGCCGGGTGACTCGCTGCTGTTCGTGGCCGGCATGGTCGTCGCCGCAGGCGGTAAGGACGGCATCGACAAGTTCGCCTCGCTGTGGCAGCTACTCATATTCATTCCGGTCGCCGCGATCATCGGCGGCCAGATCGGCTACTGGATCGGACGGTTCGTCGGCACCGAGATGTTCAAGCCCGACGCCCGCTTCCTCAAGGAGCGCTACCTCATCGAGGCCAATGCGTTCTTCGAGAAGCATGGCCCGATCACCATCTTCCTGGCCCGCTTCGTACCGATCGTGCGCACCCTCGCGCCCATAGTGGCCGGTGCGGCGCGGATGAAGTGGCCGGTGTTCGCCGTCTACAACATCATCGGCGCGATCATCTGGGGCGTGGGCATCACCCTGCTCGGCTACTGGCTGGGCGGCTTCGAGATCGTGCAGAAACTCATCGAACCGATCTTCATCGTGATCGTCGTGCTCTCGATCGCCCCGATGTTCATCGAGTGGTATCGCCGTCGGCGAGTCGCCAAGCGGAACCCGGCCGAGCCGACCGCCGTGGCGGACGCACCCGCGCCGAGAGCCGATGATCGGCGTTCCGACACCGTCTGAGCCGACCGCACTCCGCGGCCGGCGCGGCTACCAGGCCTGCGCCAGATCCGCGTGCTGACGAATCCAGGCGTGCATGGCGATGCCCGCCGCGACACCGGCATTGATGCTGCGGGTGGAGCCGAACTGGGCGATCGACACTGTCAGGTCCGCGTGCGATTGTGCGTCGGCGCTGACCCCCGGACCCTCCTGACCGAACAACAGGATGCACTCCCGCGGCAGCGTCACCGTCTCCAGCGGCTGCGCACCCGGCGTGTTGTCGACGGCCACGACCGCGAGGCCCCGCTCGCGCGCCCACGCGATCAGATCGGCCACGGTGTCGTGGTGTTCGAGGTGCTGATAGCGGTCGGTGACCATGGCGCCGCGGCGATTCCAGCGTCGCCGCCCGACGATGTGCACCGCGGCGACGGCAAACGCATTGGCGGTACGCACCACGGTTCCGATGTTCGCGTCGTGGGTGAAGTTCTCGATCGCCACATGTAGCGGATGCCTGCGGGTGTCGATGTCGGCGATGATCGCGTCCCGCGTCCAATACCGGTACGCGTCAACCACATTGCGGGTGTCCCCGCCGGCCAGCAGTTCGGGGTCGTAGCGCGGGTCGGCCGGGGCGGGGCCATCGTGTTCGGTGTCCCACGGCCCCACGCCCACCGGCGGCGCCGACGTCGACTGCCATTCGGTCGGGCCGGGCAGCGCCGACCCGTCCGAATCGTCGCGCGACACGCCTCAGGCCAGGCCGAGGTCGGCCAGCGACAGCAACGAGCGGTAGGGCACACCCAGGGCTTCGATGACCTTGTCGGCGCCGGTGGCCCGGTCGACGACGGTCGCCACCCCGACCACCGTCGCCCCCGCCTCGCGAGCGGCCTCCACCGCCGCCGAGGGCGACGCACCGGTGGTGGAGGTGTCCTCGACCACCAGCACGCGGCGCCCGGCGATGTCGGGCCCCTCGATCCGGCGTTGCATCCCGTGCGTCTTGGCCGCCTTGCGTACGACGAATACATCGAGGGCGCGGCCGGCGGCATGCATGATCGACGTCGCCACCGGGTCGGCGCCCAGTGTCAGACCGCCGACCGCGTCGAACTCCCAATCCGCGGTCAACTGCCGCATGAGCATGCCGATCAGTGGCGACGCCTGATGGTGCAGCGTCGCGCGGCGCAGGTCGACGTAGTAGTCGGCCTCCTTGCCGGAGGACAACGTCACCTTGCCGTGTACCACCGACAACTCGGTGACCAGTTCGGCGAGCACATCACGGTCGCCGGTGTCGACGATGGGCGAGGACGGAATTGATGCAGACACTGATGAGCTCACTCTCTGGCGACGTGGCCGGAACACCCGGATGCGCGTTCATACGACCGGGCAGCATGCATGTGGATTGCGGTCAGTTTCGGTGGTGCCGGTTGCGGGACGAGGGCATCTCACTCGGACCACTGCGTGCCTGCCGCGACGGCGGTGCGATGTCGTCGTCGTAGTCGAGATCGTCGACACGGTCGAGATCATCGGGTGCACTCGCCGGCCGAGACTGCTTGCCGCGCACCGGCATCGGCGACATCCGCCGACCTGTGGTCGGCGTACTGGAGCGGCCTTCGGCCGGGACCCCAGAGCGGCCCGTGGCCGGTGCAGCAGGGCGGCCTTCGGCCGGGGCGGTCGAGCGGCCTTCGGCCGGGGCGGCGGGCGCACGCCGGGGACGCGGCGGCGCCTCGGCCGGACGCCGCAGCGCCGTCGGCGCCGCGGCGGTGGGGGGAGCGCCATCGCGGGGAGCGCCATCGCGCGCAGCGGCCTCCATGCGGGCTCGCCGATTCTTGTCGCGCATGTTCTCGGTCTTCTCGTCGGCCAGCTCGGCGCGCGTGGGACCGTGCGGATCGCGCGGGTCGGGCGCATCCTGCGGCTCCCGCAACGGCGGAAGCACGCGCAGCAGGTCGGCGAAGCGCCGTACGACCTCCAGGCCGGTGTCGAGCTCGGTGGCGTCGTCGGTCAGCGGCAACGACCCGAGCGCCCAATTGCCCTCGTTCCACAGCACCTCGACATAGGCCGGCGCCTTGGTGGCCAGCGACACCATGCGCCGATCGCACACCCGGCGGGCCGCGTCGAGGTTGTTGGAGAACATGACGCGCGGCCCCATTGCCCCGAGAAGCTCGACGTCGTCCTCCGCCGGCGCGAGGACGTCCTCATGGCGCAGGTCCACGACCACCGCGGACGGTGACGAGCGGCGAACGGCGATCACCGTTGCGGTCTCCGACATGTCGAAGACGATCACCTCGACACCCCCGTAGTGGCCGTAGGCGACGTTTTCCACCGCGACGGTGTCGGGAGCGTTCATGGTCGCGCGGCCGAATACCGTACGGAGTTTGGTGTCGGCCTCACGGAACTTGAAGTCGTGTTCGTCGCCCCAGATTGCGCGTTGGTGCCGCGTGCCCGAGGAGCGACGGCGGTCGAGCCACAGCAGTGCCACCGCCCCGGCCAATGCGATGGCGGCGATCACGAAATAGACGATGGTCATCGCGCTACAGACTACGTCAGGCCGGCCGCGGGTCGCGCCGCACGACGTATCCACGCGCCTTGTCGACCACGTTGACGAGGTGCCGCTCGAGGTCTCCGGGTCCGGCATCGGCGTATCTGCGCAGGTTATCGAGCAGTTGCGCGCTCAAGACATCGCGCCACCCGACGACGTCGCCGCTCAGGTGCGCAGAGATCGCGACGTTGTCCATGGCCCACAGCGGACTGTCGGCGGGCAGCGGTTCGGTGGCGACCACATCGAGGGATGCCGCCCCGATCCGGCCGGCCTGCAGGGCTTCGATCAGGGCGGGCTCGTCGACGAGGGCACCGCGCCCGACATTGATGAAGTGCGCGTCGGCACGCATCGCCGCCAGGACGTCGGCACCGATCATGTACTCGGTCTCGGCGGTCAACGGCGCGATCGCGATGACGGTGTCGAAGTCGCCGACGAACTCGCTCAGCCCGGCGGTCTCGCGCACGACGCCGAAGTCCGGATCATGGTCGCGGGCGCGCCGGCCCGCGCCGGTGACCTGGATGCCGACCGCGCTCAGCAGGCGGGCTATCTCGCGGCCGATCCCGCCGGTGCCGATCACCAGCGCCGACGTCCCGGTGGTCAATCGGGTCTCGCGCCACTTCCAGACCCGCTGCGATTGCAGGGCCATCGACTCGTGTAAACGCTTGTCGCGAGCCAGGATCGAGGCCAGCACGAACTCGGCGATCGGGCGGTCGAACACCCCGTGCGCGTTGGTGACCACCACATCGGAGGCGACGAGTTCGTCGAACAGCAAGGAATCGACCCCGGCCGCGCACACGTGCACCCAGCGCAGCGAATCGGCCGCCCGCCAATTGTCGTGCAGTGCGCGGGAGAAGAAGTCCCAGACCACCAGCGCATCCGCTCCGGGCAGCACCGTCCCCAGCTCGTCGGCGGTGGTGTGCCGGATATCGGCGATGTCCTCGAGTTCGGCCAGGTGCACCGGTGGCGGCGCCTCGGGTGATCCCAGCAGGGCCACCACCGGTCGGGATCTGGTCGTACTGCCGGTAGCCATGTGGTTCAAATTACCGAACCCGGGAGTGCCCCGCCCGGTTGCCGAATTCCGCAACACCGGCGATGATGAACGGTTGCCTGCGAGTCGCAGCCCGGTCGTAGCGTATATTGCGCACAGTGATCGTGACCCTTGATGACCGGTACGCCACCCACGTTCGTAACCTCGGACAATTTGTCCGGTTCGGCATCGTGGGCGCTTCTGGCGTGGTCGTCAACATGATCGTCGCGGTCCTGATGAACAAGGCCCATGGCGGCACCGCCAACGCCTTCGACGTGGTCTGGCACATTCCCGGCAGCCATTACAACGTGCGTTTCACGGTCCTGGTGTGGATCGTCGGGTTCCTCGTCGCGAATTTCGTCAACTTCCAGCTCAACCGGTCGTGGACGTTCAAGAGTTCCCAGCACGCGACCTGGTGGTCGGAGTTCTGGCCGTTCCTCGCGGTGGGTAGCGTCGCGGCGATCGTCGGCCTGTTCCTCAAGGTGGGCTTCACCAACCCGACCTCGCCGTTGTATCTCTCGTCGTCCTTCTTCCATGAAGGCGCCGGATTGCATTCACGCGAGTATTGGGCCCAGATCATCACGATCGTCATCACGATGCCGATCAATTTCATCGTGAACAAGCTGTGGACCTTCCGGGCGGTCCGCTCGCCCGTGGAGTCCGCCCGAATCATCGACTGACGACCGGCCCGGCCCGGCGCAAGCGAATATAGGTTGCGGCCATAGCGACGGCCACGACAATAATCGGCTCGACCGTCGCCATAGCCGCAATCCATATTCCGGCAGACCGCGGACCCCTTCAGCGCCCCATCCCGCGCCCTGCTGCGCTGTTCAATTGTTGACAATCCGACGATAGGGCGTCACCGTGGTGCCATGACCGCCGTCGAACCCGCCACGCAGACCGCCACGCTCTCCCCGATCCTCAAGCAGGCGACCCCGGTGATCGTCGACCACGCCCTCGGCTCATGGATCCACGGCACCGACGGCAACACCTACCTCGACTTCACCACCGGCATCGGCGTCACCAGTACCGGGCACTGTCATCCGCGCGTGGTCGCGGCGGCGCAGGAGCAGTGCACCAAGATCATTCACGCCCAGTACACGACGGTCATGCATCCGCCGCTGCTCGAACTCACCGCGAAACTCGGCGGTGTGCTGCCCGCCGGACTCGACTCGGTCTTCTACGCGAACTCGGGCTCGGAGGCCGTCGAGGCCGCGATCCGGCTCGCGCGCATGGCCACCGAACGACCCAACATCGTGGTGTTCCAGGGCGGCTTCCACGGTCGCACCGTGGCCGCGGCCAGCCTCACCACCGCCGGCACCCGATTCTCGGCCGGATTCTCGCCACTGATGGGCGGCGTCCACATGGCACCATTCCCCTACGCCTTCCGGTACGGGTGGGATACCGACACCGCTGTCGACTTCGCGCTGGCCGAACTCGACTACCTGTTGACCTCGCGTGTCGCACCGAACGACACCGCCGCCTTCCTCATCGAGCCCGTCCTCGGTGACGGCGGCTATCTGCCCGCTCCCCCGCGCTTTCTCGCCGGACTGCGCGAACGCGCCGACCGCCACGGCATCCTGCTGATCCTCGACGAGGTCCAGGCCGGCTTCGGACGTACCGGACGCTTCTGGGGTCACCAGCACACCGACGGCCTGATCCCCGACATCATCATCACCGCCAAGGGTCTCGCATCGGGCTTCCCGATCTCCGCGATGGCCGCGCCGACCGCGCTGATGAGGAAGGCCTGGCCCGGTTCGCAGGGCGGCACCTACGGCGGCAACGCCGTCGCCGCAGCCGCCGCGATCGCCACCCTCGACGTCATCGCCGAGGAAGACCTGGTGGAGAACGCCGCGGTCCGTGGCGAGCAGCTCCTCGTCGGCATCCGCGAGGTGACCACCGGTTTCGACGCGGTCGGCGATGTGCGTGGAATCGGGCTGATGATCGGAATCGAGTTCGTCACCGGCGAGGGCGCCACCCGGCGACCCGACGCCGACACCGCGCTCGCGGTGCAGCGCGCCACCACCGCCCATGGCCTGCTCACCCTGACCTGTGGTCCGGCCGGCAACGTCGTCCGCCTCATTCCGGCGTTGACCGTCACCGCCGACGAGATCAGCCTCGGGATCGAGCGTTTCGCCGTTGCGTTGCGGTCGGTTCTCGGCGGATGATCCGACAATGACCGCGACGTCTCCACCCGGCGAGACGGAAACCGCTGTGCCGGATCGGGTCGTCGCCTCGCACACCGCACTGCTCGCCGAACTCGCCGCCGCGGACCTCGAGGTCGACGGCTCGACCCGTCGGCGATCCGAATACTCTTACGACGCATCCAATTACCGCATTCCACCGTTGGCCGTGGTGTTTCCCCGCGATGCCGACGACGTCGCGGCCACCGCCCGCCTCTGCCACCGGCACTGCGTACCGATCATCGCGCGCGGCGGCGGAACCTCGATGGCGGGCAACGCGATCGGCCGCGGAATCGTCATCGATCTGTCCCGGCACATGCGGCGGGTCGGCGCCCTCGACGCCCAGCGGCGCGTCGTCACCGCCGAGGCCGGCGTGATCCTCACCGAACTCGCCGCACAGGTACAGGCACGCACCGACGGCCGGCTCACCTTTGCCCCCGACCCATCGTCGGCGTCACGCGCCACCCTCGGCGGCGCGATCGGCAATGATGCGTGCGGCAATCATTCGGTGCGCCATGGCCGTACCAGCGATCATGTCGAATCCCTGGATCTCGTCACCGCCGACGGACTACGGCTCACCGCCACCCGAACGGGGCTCGCGGCCACCGACCCCGCCGACGCCCACGCCGCACTACGCGCGCACGAACTGAGCTCGGCGATGCGCGATCTCGCCGCCCGCAACCTCGCCATCCTGCGCACCGACCTCGAGACGATCCCGCGGCAGGTGTCGGGCTACCATCTGGCGCACCTGTTGCCGGAGAACGGTTTCGACGTGGCGCGCGCCCTGGTCGGCAGTGAGGGCGGCTGCGCGATCGTCGTGTCGGCGACGGTCAGGTTGGTGCCCGCGCCGACATCGCAGCTCCTGCTGTGCGTGGGCTACCGCTCGATCGCCGACGCGGCCCGCGACGTGCCCGCCATCTTGCCGTTCGCGCCGTCGGCCATCGAGGGCATCGACGGCAAGATCGTGACCACGATGGCCGCCCGCCGTGGCCCCGACACCGTCGCCGGCCTGCCCGCCGGCGACGCGTGGCTGTTCATCGACCTCGACGAGCACAGTGCCGCCGCACAATCCGAGCCGGATGTGCGGTCGGTCATCGCCCGTCTGCGGACCGAACTCGGCGAACAGGGACGGATGGTGGACGCGACCGTCGTCGATGACCTGGCCACCCGGAAGTCGTTGTGGCGCGTACGCGAAGACGGCGCCGGACTGTCGGCCCGGCCGGCCCCGGACGCCGGGATCACCGCGGCCGGCAATGGGCCGCTGCACGAGTCGTGGCCGGGCTGGGAGGACGCGGCCGTCGCACCCGAGCGGCTCGCCGATTACCTCGTCGACTTCGAGGCGTTGCTCGACGAGTTCGGGCTCACCGGGGTCATGTACGGCCACTTCGGCGCCGGCTGCATGCACGTGCGGATCACCTTCGATCTGCGTAGCGCCGACGGGCGGGCCATCATGCGCGAATTCTGCACCGCCGCAGCCCGGCTCGTCGTCGCACACGGCGGTTCGCTGTCCGGTGAGCACGGTGACGGGCGGGCGCGCTCCGAACTCCTGCCGATCATGTACTCGCCGGAGATGCTGCGCGCCTTCGACGAGTTCAAGCGGATCTGGGATCGGGACGGACTCCTCAACCCGACAGCCATCGTCGCCCCGGCACCGATCACCGCCGACCTCGCGCTCGCCGACGTCCCGAACCGCCCGTGGGCCGGGAGCGGCGGCGATTCGCTCGACGGATTCATCCACGCGGTGCAGGGCTGTATCGGTGTCGGCCGCTGCCGCAGTTCCACCGGCGGCGTCATGTGCCCCAGCTACCGGGCAACCCGAGACGAGAAGGATTCCACCCGCGGCCGGGCGCGCGTCCTTCAGGATATGGTGCGCACGGCACCAGACCTCGAATCCGGTTGGCGGTCAACCGATGTCGCCGAGGCCCTCGACCTGTGCCTGTCGTGCAAGGCGTGTTCGTCTGACTGCCCCACGGGCGTCGACATGGCGTCCTACAAATCCGAGTTCCTGCACCATCACTACCGGGGGCGCGTCCGACCGGCGTCGCACTACTCGCTGGGCTGGATGCCGATGTGGTTGCCGATGGCCACCGCGACCGCACCGGTGATCAACCGCGCCCTGCGGGCAGAGCCGTTGCGCCGCCTGGCCGCCCGGCTCGGCGGAATCGACCGGCGCCGTGCGATGCCCGCCTTCGCCACCCGACGCCAGGTCCGCAGCCACCTCGACGCCCTGCCCGCGCCACGTACCGGCGCCCGCTCCGACACCATCCTCGTCGTCGACACCTTCACCCGCGCCTTCCGTCCGCACGTCGCGACCGCGACCGCCCGCCTGCTGGGCGCGACCGGCGAGCAGCTCGGCTGCCGTGCCGACGTGTGCTGCGGGCTCACCTGGATCTCCACCGGACAGCTCACCCGCGCCCGAAAGACCTTGGCGCGCACCGCGGAACTGCTCGACGACGGCACCGATCGGCCGATCGTCGTCCCGGAACCCAGTTGCGCCGCCGCGCTACACAAGGACCTCCCCGAACTGGTGGATTCGCCTGCGGCCCGCCGGGTTGCCGCACGCGTATTCAGCGTGGCAGCATTCGTGCCCCGACTCCTCGACGCCGGCTACGAGCCACCCGCGCTGCCGGAATCGGTGACCCTGCAAACGCACTGCCACGAGTACGCCACCTTCGGCGCCGGCACCGGGACGTCGGCGCTCACCCGACTCGGCGTCGAGGTACACAGCGCCGACGGATGCTGCGGCGTGGCAGGCAATTTCGGCTTCGAATCCGGTCACTACGAGGTCAGCCGCGCGGTCGCCGAGCAGGCGCTGGCCCCCGCCCTGCGCACTCATCCCGACCGGCCGGTCGTCACCGACGGCTTCAGTTGCGCGATGAGCGTCGACCACCTCGACGCCACCGATCCCCTCGTCAATGCCACCGGCATCCATCTTGCCGAGTTGCTCGCGCCCGCACCCGACACTCACGGAGGTACCCGATGACCACCACCGAATCACGCCCGGTCCCGTCCTTCGAGCACATCACCACCGATCTGCTCATCGACGGCCGGCCGACGCCGGCGCGCTCCGGCCGGCGCTTCGATGTCGAGAACCCGGCCACCGGCGGGGTTCTCACCTCGGTGGCCGATGCCGGCGCCGACGATGCGCTCGCCGCGCTGCGCGTGGCCGCCGCCCACCAGAGTGCCTGGGCCGCGACCAGCCCGCGCAGCCGCAGCGAAATCCTCTACCGTGCTTACCAACTCATCACCGAACGCGCCGACGAGTTCGCCGCGGTGATGACCGCCGAGATGGGCAAACCGCTCGCCGAGGCACGCGGTGAGGTCGCCTACGGCGCGGAGTTCTTTCGCTGGTTCGCTGAGGAGGCCGTGCGGATCGGTGGCGATGCGACCACCACCGGCGACGGCGGCACCCGGATCGTCGTGACCCGGCGCCCCATCGGCCCGTGCGTGCTGATCACCCCGTGGAATTTCCCGCTCGCCATGGGTACCCGCAAGATCGGCCCGGCCATTGCCGCCGGCTGCACGATGGTGTTCAAGCCCGCCGAACTGACTCCCCTGACGTCTCTGCTGCTGGCCGATGTGCTGCGCGAGGCCGGATTGCCCGACGGCGTCCTCAACGTCGTCACCACGTCCGATCCGGGTGCGGTGGTGGGCGCCTGGATGAGTTCGGGCCTGGCCCGCAAGGTCAGTTTCACCGGATCGACCGAGGTCGGCAAACTGCTGATCGCCCAGGCCGCCGAGCACATCATGCGCACGTCGATGGAGTTGGGCGGCAACGCGCCGTTCATCGTGTGCGAGGATGCCGACGTCGACCGAGCGGTCGACGCGCTGATGGTCGCCAAACTGCGCAACACCGGTCAGGCCTGTACCGCAGCCAACCGGGTCTTCGTCCATCGCAACATCTTCGACGCCTTCGCCGATGCCCTCACCGCACGGATGAGCGCGCTGTCGGTCGGCGACGGTGCCGACCCCGGCACGGAAATCGGCCCGCTCGTGGAGGCCAAGGCCGTCGCCAAGGTCGAGCATCTGGTCGCCGACGCGGTCTGCCGAGGCGCGCAGGTGCGCTGTGGGGGCCGCCGGGTCGACGGTCCGGGCCATCTGTACCCGCCGACCGTGCTGACCGACGTCGATCCCGGCGCCGACCTCGTGCACACCGAGATCTTCGGGCCGGTCGCGGCTCTGATCCCGTTCGGCGGCCAGGGCACCGCCGCCGACGACGAGGTCCTTGCGCTCGCGAACCGCACACCATGGGGACTTGTCGGTTACGTTTGCAGTGAGAACGCCGATCGGCTCGCCGACATCGCCGATGGCCTCGAGGTCGGAATGGTGGGTGTCAACACCGGTTTGGTGTCCAACCCGGCGGCACCGTTCGGCGGGATCAAGCAATCCGGCCTCGGCCGGGAGGGCGGGCGGCTCGGCATCGAGGAGTTCCTCGACGTCAAATACACCGCGACGCCCGTCCGGCGCCGGTGACCGGTCACCGATGACGAAGGGGACGACGAATGTACCTCGGCGCGCAGCTGTTCACCGACAGCGAGTACGAGCAGCGGTTGACCCGCGTGCGCGGAGCCATGGAGCTGCAAGGACTTTCGGCGCTCATCGTCACCGAACCGGCAAATCTGTTCTATCTCATCGGCTATAACGCGTGGTCGTTCTACACCCCGCAGATGCTGTTCGTGCCCATCGAGGGCGAGTTGTTGTTCTTCGCCCGCGAGATGGATGCCCATGGCGCGCATCGCACCACCTGGCTGCCGCCGGAGCAGATCGTCGGCTACCCGGAGAGCTACGTCCATCGCCCGCACGTGCACCCCTTCGACTGGGTGGCATGGGCGTTGCGGCAACGCCACCTCATCGCGCCCGCCTCCAAGGGCGGTTCGGTGGGGCTGGAGATGGACTCACACTACTTCACCCCGAAAGCCTATCGGGCCCTGCACAACGCGATCCCCGAGTGGAAGCTCGTCGACGGATTCGAACTGGTCAACTGGGCACGTTCGGTCAAATCCGACGCCGAGATCCAGCTGATGCGGCAGGCGGGCATGGTGTGTTCGGAGGCGATGCGGGCGGCGATCGACACCATCGATGTCGGTGTGCGGCAATGTGATGCGGCGGCGGTGATCTCGCAGGCACAGATCACCGGCACGTCGGACTTCGGTGGTGACTATCCGGCCATCGTGCCGATGATGCCGACCGGCGCCGCCGCCGACACCCCGCATCTCACCTGGCATCAAGGAACTTTCGCCGCGAACGAGGCCGTGGTCATCGAATTGACCGGGGTGCACAACCGCTATCACTGCCCGCTGGCACGTACCGTCGCGCTGGGCAAGCCCTCCAACGATCTCGACTATGTCGCCCAGGCCACCGCGGAGGGTCTCAACAACGTGCTCGACGTGATCCGGCCGGGCGTACCGACCCGCGAACTGGCCTCCACCTGGAACTGGACGCTGGCCAAGTACGGGCTCGAAAAGCCTTCGCGGCTGGGCTATTCCATCGGAATCGGCTATCCGCCGGACTGGGGTGAGCGCACCATCAGCATCCGCACCGAGGACGAGACCATCATGGAGACCAACATGACCTTCCACATCATCTGCGGAATGTGGATGGACAACTACGGTTTCGAGCTCTCGGAGTCGGTGCGCGTCAGCCCCACCGGGGTCGAGACCTTCACGAGTTTCCCGCGCGAACTGATCCAGAAGTAGGCCCTCTCAACACAGAAGCCCCTCAACACAGAAGCGAGGTGACGCACATGACCACCACACCGACCGCACCCACGATCCCGCTCGCCGGTCGCGCCAAGGACCTGGTGGGTTCGATGATCGACTCGTCGACGTCGCTGCTCGCCGCCCAGACCCACGACATCGTGCGGTTCGCGATGGGGTCCCCCGCCGACGAGGCCGTCCCCGCCGACGAGTTCCGCGAGATCGCCGGGCAGATCCTCGACAACAGTTCGTTCACCTATGGCGCCACCGAGGGCGAGCCACGCCTGCTGCAGCTGCTCGTCGACTTCCTGGCCACCACCGCCGACCCGTCGAGCCACGACCGGCTGGTCATCACCACCGGCGGCATGCAGGGCCTCGACCTGGCCAACAAGCTCTTCGTCGACCCGGGTGATCTGGTCGTCGTCGAATCCCCCACCTACACCAACGGCAGCGCCACCGCGCTCTCGTACGGCGCGCAGCTGCTCGAGGTCCCCGTCGACGCCGACGGCATGCAGATCGACACCCTCGTCGACCTGGTGGCCCGCACGCGCCGCACCCCGAAGGCGATCTACACCATCCCGACGTTCCAGAATCCGTCCGGCGTAACGATGAGCGAGGAACGCCGCCGGGAACTGCTGCGCCTGGCGCATCAGTGGGGTTCGGTGATCATCGACGACGACCCGTACGGCCTGCTGCGATTCGCCGGCGAGGACATCCCGACCTTCCAGCGGCTCTCGCCCGGCGACCCGCTGGTCTTCTCGGTGCGCACCTTCTCCAAGATCCTGGCGCCGGGCTGGCGCGTCGGCTGGGTCGACGCCGACCCCTCGCTGCGGCAGCTGCTCATCAACGGCAAACAGGCCATGGACACCTGCACCAACGTGCCCAATCAGCACATTGTCGCCGAATACATCGCGCGCGGCGGTCTCGCCGACCATCTGACGTCGCTGGGCGACCTGTACCGCACCCGCAAGGACGCGATGATCGACTCCATCGCCCGCCATCTGGGCGACCGGGTGACCACGACCGACCCCGAGGGCGGCTTTTTCCTCTGGGTCACGCTGCAGGGCGAATTCGCCGAGATCGACACCCGCGAGCTGTTCGACGTGGCGCTCGCCGACGGTGTCGCGTTCATCCCGGGACCCGCGTTGTCGCCGGGCGGCCGGTTCCGCAACGCCCTGCGGCTGTGCTTCGCGTCGAGCACCCCGGAGCGGATCGAGGAGGGCATCGCGCGCCTGACCGGCAGTCTTGAGAAGATGGCGGGGTGAACGGCGAGGACTCCACGACCATCGACGGCCCGCTCCCTGATGCCGACGAGATCACCGACCTGACGGTGGCGCTGGTGCAGGCCGCCAGCGAGAATCCCGGCGGCACCGAGGCCGGCGCGGTTGCGGTACTTCAAACGGCTTGTCAGAAAGCGGGTTTCGTCGTCGAGACCCATGAGGTGGCGCCCGGACGACCCAATCTCGTGGCGACCCTGCCGGGCGGTGACGGACCGGGCCTGATGTTCCTCGGCCACTCCGACGTGGTACCCGCAGGGCCCGGCTGGACCGGTGACCCGTACGTCGCGCGCGTCGCCGACGGCACCATCACCGGCCGCGGGTCCACCGACATGAAAGGCGGGCTGGCCGCGATCGTGGCGGCCATGTCCTCGCTCGCCACCTCCGGCGTCGAACTGTCCGGCCCGGTGCAGCTGGTGTGCACCGTCGACGAGGAGGAACACGGCACCGGCGTCCGCGACCTGGTGCGCGATCACCCGGGCGAGTTCCTGGGGTGCGTGGTGGCCGAACCCACCGATCTGCGGATCGTCCGCGGTTGCCGCGGTGCGTCGTACATCGAGGTCGACGTGACCGGCCGCGCCGCCCACTCCGGAAGGCCCGACGACGGCCGCAGCGCCATCTACGCCGCGGCCGCGATCGTCGACCTCATCCGCGCCGACCACGTCGCCATGACGGACGCCGCCGGCGGCCTACTCGGTTCCGGCACATGGAATGTCGGCACAATCTCGGGCGGGCAGGGCATCTCGGTGGTGGCGCCGATGGCCGCACTCGGCATCGATCGGCGACTCATGCCCGACGAGGACGCGCACACCGTCGCCGCCTGGCTGCGCTCCCGGATAGCCGGTGCCGGAATCAATTCCGACGGCATCGGCGTCGACGTGCGGGTCACCATGGAGATGCCGGGCTTCGAGACGCCCGCCGACCACCGCCTCGTCGCCACCGCGGCCGACGCACTCACCGGCCTCGGCGTCGAGCCGTCGGTCGGCGGATGGAGCGCCGCCTGCGACGGCGGCTTCATCAGCCGCGATCTCGGCATCCCGGCGATCGTCCTCGGCCCTGGCGACATCAACACCGCGGCTCACCAACCCGACGAATCCGTCCGCATCGACGACCTGCTCACCGCGGCACGGCTTTACACCCGCATGGCCTTGCAGCTCCTCGGCCCGACCTCCTGAACCGGCTCAGTCCGTGACCGCGGTCCGAGTTGGTGAACGCGGCCGGTGCACCGCGGGCGTTCACCAGTTCAGGCCGCGACAAGTCGATGGAGCCGATCGACCGTCCGGTGCGTCCAATCCCGTATGACGACATTTCCCACCGATGAACACGACATCATCTACCGCAACGTATGCGTGCGGGCCGGGTTCACCGACGACGAACTCCGCAAGGCGCGCCGCGCCGGGACCATCGTTCCCCTGGTCCGGGGCGCATTCGTCGACGCAACCCCCCGCAAGCCGGAGGAACTGCACCGACTCTCGGTCATCGCCGCACATCGGCTCGGCCGGTTCGGCACTGCCGTCCCCAGCCACCAGTCGGCGGCCACCCTGCACGGTCTGTCCCTGTTGAAGCCGAACTTCCGCCGGATACACACCACCCTCGGCAAATCCGACAGTGGCACACGCACGGCGACCCGCCACGATCACGTGGGCACGATCAGGCCGGACGACATGACGACGATCGACGGCATCGACCTACCGGCCATCGAACGCACCGCGGTCGACGTCGCATGCACGACGCCGATGGGTTTCACCGGTGCGTTCACGGTCCTCGACTCGGCTCTCCGTCTCGGTGCGGACCGGGCACGGATGACGGAGATGTTGCGGACCAAGCGCCGCGGCGTCGCAGTCGCGCGCCGGGCCCTGCATCATGCCACCGGCGCGTGCGAGAGTCCCGGCGAGGCATGGAGTTGCGCACTCATGATCGAGGCGGGACTACCGACGCCGCGTCAGCAACACGAATTCTTCGACGACGACGGAGAATTCGTGGCCCGCACCGACTTCGACTGGGCGGGCGCCTCGTCGGCGAGTTCGACGGAATGGTGAAGTACCTCCGCCCCGGCGAGTCGCCGGCCACCGCGGTGATGCGAGAAAAGAAGACGCACATCCCGCTGACCGAATTGGCGAACGCGGCCGGTGTACCAGCCGCGTTCGCAAATTCGGACGGCGTTACCGATGTGCAGCAGCGCTCAGGACGACGACGCCGCCGCCTTCTTGACGTCGGCGACCGCGAAATCCTCGGTGCGGGCCGGGATCTCGGTGCCGCGGATGGAAGCGCCCGCGGTCTCCTTGAGGAAGACCATCGCGATCATGCCGATGGCACACGCACCCATCAGATACATCGCCGGGAACAGCAGCCAACCGGTGTTGTCGACGACGGCGTCGTTGACCAGTGGCGCGGTACCGCCGAACGCCGCGGTCGCCACGTTGTAGGAGATGGCGAATCCCGCGTAACGCACCTGGGTCGGGAACATCGCCGGGAACGTCGCCGAGATGGTGGCCAGCTGCGGAATGTAGAGCAGCCCCAATATCACGAATCCAACGATGGCCCAACCGAATCCGCGTCCCATCAACCAGTAGAGGGGCAACGCCAGCACGAACATGCCGATCAGCGATCCCCACCACATCGGTTTTCGGCCCGTCTTGTCCGACCACGCGCCGAAGAACGGGATCGTCGCCATCATGACGAGCTGGCCGATCAGCACGACCGTCGAGCCCGACGACTCCGAGAGCCCGATCGTGTTCTTCAGATAGGTCGGCTGATATGCCAACAACGTGTAGTTGGCGACGTTCAGCGCGATCACCATGCCGAACATGATCAGGATGGGCTGCCAGTAGTTCAGGATCAGATCCTTGAACCGGGTCCATGGCGTGCCGGTGATCTCGTCCTCTTGCTCGAGCTCCTGGAAGACCGGGGTGTCCTCCATCTGCGTGCGGAGGTAGAGACCGATCAGGCCCAGGGGCAGCGCCAGCAGGAACGGGATGCGCCAGCCCCAGGTCTGCATCTGCTCGTCGTTCAGCAACAGTTCGAGCAGCAGGACGATCGCGGTACCGCCGGAAAATCCGGCGAGCGTACCGAATTCGAGGAACGAGCCGAACCGTCCACGTTTGTTGTCGGGCGCGTACTCCGCCATGAACGTTGCCGCACCGCCGTATTCGCCGCCGGTGGAAAAGCCTTGGATGACGCGCAGCGTGATCAGCAAGATCGGTGCCCACACACCGGCGACGGCGTGGGTGGGCAGTACACCGATCAACGCGGTGGCACCGGAGATGAGCAGGATCGTCATCGCCAGCACGGACTTTCGCCCGATGCGGTCACCGATCGGTCCCCAGACCATGCCGCCGAGCGGACGCAACACGAATGAGATGGCAAAGCCGAGCATCGTGCCGATGGTGCCGAGGTGTCCGGGAAAGAATGCGTGGGTGAGATAGGTGGTGGTCGAGGCGTAGACGCCGTAGTCGTACCACTCGGTGGCGTTACCGATCGCCGATGCGGCGATCGCCTTGCGCAATACCGCTTTCCCTGCTCGCGAATCCGGATCGGGCGCGAGCTCCTCATATGTTGACGAGGAGTTTTCCGTAGCCATCTGTGCCTTCCTGGTGAAGTCGGGGCCAGTGTCGTCGGACTGACTCACATCGGTGGGCGATGATCTAGAGGGCGATGTTCGCCGCGGACTCGGACCCCTCCTGCCCGCCCGCGGCGTCACCGATCAAACGGTTCAGCCCATCCCTCATGTGTTCGATCATCAGCGCGTCGGCCGCCTGCGCATCCCGTGCCGCAATGGCGTCCACCAATGCCTGGTGTTCGTCGATTCGTTCCTTTCCCGAGGAATACGTTCCCCGCATCGCCCTCAGACACATCCGCGTCTCGACGCGAATCGTCTCGTGTAGGCGCGAAAGACGCTGACTACCTGCGGCTTCCACCAAGGTTTGATGAAACCGCATATCCGCGTCGGCCATGGCTTCGCCGTTCGGATCCCCGACGCACCCACGCATCGTGGTCACCGCGTCGTTCAGCGCCGCAACCGATTCCGGGTCATCGTTGCCGATGATCTGCTCGATTGCCGCCCGCTCGACCGCGGTGCGCGCTATGTACATGTCCCGGATGTCCTCATCGGCCATCAGGACGACGAACAGACCTCGGTTGCGATGACTCACCAGCAGACCCTCCGCGGTGAGACGTTGCATCGCCTCGCGCAACGGACCCCGGCTGACCCCCAGGTCGGCGGCCAAACCCGATTCCGTCAACTGCGCACCAGGCGGAAAACTACCGTCGGCGATGGCCTGATGCAACTTCCGGGCGATGATCGCAGGTGTCGATTCCTGCACGATCGGAGCCAGCACGCGTTTGCGTTCGGCCACCGACCCGCCCGGTGTTCGCGGTTGTGCATCGACCATATCGGTCTCCTTCTTACTCGTCGGCACGGCTGAATGTCAGCTTTTCACCGCGCGCTCCGCCCATCCAGATGTCGTTACAGGCCGCCGCGAACTCGTCGAGTCCGTCGACGATCGTTCCGAACACGTTGCCGGGCACCCAACCCACATCGCCGTTGACCAGCAGGTTGTTGCGCCCGTAGAAGACTGCGAGGTCGATGAGCAGCCGGTGTTGCGCCGGCGCGGAATCCATCTCGTACCCGTAGGCGGGGTTGTCGAGAATACCGTCGAACGTGAAGTAACACAGATCACCGGGAATGGGCGTTACCGTGGTGTTCTCCGGACCGGGCTCCACCTCGGCAAACGCCGGGGTCAGCGTATAGATCTCGTTGCGTGCAAACTTGCCGTGAAAGACCTGATCGCCCAACGGCAGCGCAGCCCAGATCGCTTCGGCAGTCCGCGGGGCCTCGTCGTCGAGCAGACGCGCCCTGGCGCTGACACCGCGTTTGTGCAGCGTGATCGTGATGAATCGGTCGCTCACCGCATTCCCCTCTGGTCGAGTCCCTCGAATGCCGCGGCGGCCTCGTACGCCGACGCCACCTGCAGGACGGTCGTATCGGCGTGCCGGGCACCGACGAACTGCACCCCGGTCGGCAACACCGCACCGTCGTCGGCGGCGAGCCCACTGGGCACCGTGACCGCGGGCTGCCCCGTCAGGTTGAACGGGTAGGTGTAGGGCGTCCATGATGTCCAGTCTTGGGATGCCCAGTCCGGGGACGCCGAGCCGCGCGGCACGTCGACACCGGCCTCGATCGCCGGGGTCGGCATGGCCGGTGTCAGCAGCACGTCGTAATCCTGGTGCAGCACACCCATCTGCCGGCCCAGATCCATGCGCAGGGCCGTGGCGTCGACGTAGTCGGCAGCGCTGAAGTCCCGGTGCCGCTCCAACGCGGCCAGCAGCCCGGGATCGACGCGCTCGCGGGCGGGCGGGTCGAGCGCGCCGACAACCTTGGCCGCGCCGGCGAACCAGATGACGTGATACGCCCACACCGGGTCGTCCCAGCCGAGATCCACCTTGTCGACCACCGACCCCAGACCACGCAGCACCTCGGCACACGCGTCGGTATTCGATTGCACCGCTGGGTCATTGGATGCGAACGACAGATCGGGACTGTAGGCGACGCGAATCCCCGCCAAGCTCGTCGGCGCGCCGGCGACCGCGGCGGCGAAGCTCTCCGTCGGGGCAGGCAGGGCGGCCCAGTCCCGCGGGTCGGGCCGGCCGATGACGTCGAGCAGTGCGGCCACGTCGGCGACGGTGCGGGCCATCGGCCCGACGTGCGCCACCGGCGCGAACGGGCTCGCCGGATACATCGGCACCCGCCCGAGTGTCGGCTTGAACCCGACGATCCCACAGAAGGCGGCCGGGATGCGGATGGAGCCGCCGCCGTCGGTGCCCACCGAGAGCGGACCCAGCCCGGCGGCCACCGCCGCGGCCCCGCCACCACTCGATCCGCCGGCGGCGCGGTCGGTGTCCCACGGGTTGCGGGTGATCCCGGTCCGCGGGCTGTCGGTGACGCCCTTCCAGCCGAACTCCGGGGTGGTGACCTTGCCCAACAGCACCGCCCCGGCCTCCCGTAGCCGAGCGACGGCCGGTGCGTCCTCGGTCCACTCAGACGAGTCGGGAGCGATCGACAACGAGCCGCGCAGGGTGGGCCAGCCGGCCGTGAGCAGCAGGTCCTTGATGGTCACCGGCACCCCGTCGAGCGGGCCGAGGGCTTTACCGGTCCGATGCCGCGCCTGCGACGCGCGGGCGGCGGCCATCGTCGTATCCGCGTCGATCAGGCAGAACGCGTTGAGCCGGCGGTCCACGTCGCCGATCGTCGCCAGCAACTCGTCGGCCACCGTCACCGGTGACAACGTCCCGTCGGCGTAGGCCGATGCGAGATCGGTCGCCGACATCCAACGCACGGAATCCGTCATCGCACCTCCCGGTCGAGACATTGTTAGATTGTTGACAATCTACCTGGGAGGTTCAGTGGTGACAACAGAAACACACACCGTGGCCGTGCTCTATCCGGGCCATGCCGCCGAGAACGACTATCCGCTCATCGAGTCGGCCCTGGGCGGGATGACCGCAACCGGGCAGGCAGCCGAGGAAGCAAGCGTCGCAACGGTACGGCTACCGGTGATCATCACCGACATCGACTCCGACGAGCACACGGTCGAGGCGATGCGTGCCGTCGGCGAGGCCGATCGTCTGGCGCAGGGAGCACGCCGTGCCGCGGCGTTGTCGGCGGATGCGGTGATGTGGGCCTGCACCTCGGGGAGCTTCCTCTACGGCTGGGCGGGCGCGCACCGTCAGGCCGACGCTCTCGCGCAGGCCTGCGGCGTCCCGGCGTCGTCGACGTCGCTGGCCTTCGCCGCGGCCTGCGCACATCTCGGCGCGACGACGGTCAGTGTGGTCGCCTCCTATCCGCCCGAGGTGGCGGCGGGCTTCGTCGACTTCCTCGGCGACGCCGGGATCACGGTGGCGGCGTGGCGTTCTCATCACATCGAGACCGCGACCGAGGCCGGTGAACTCGACGGCGATCAGCTCTTCGCCATGGTGCGCGCCGGAGTCCGTCCCGACGCCGACGCGATCCTCGTCCCCGACACCGCCCTGCACACCGCAGCGTGGCTGGCCGACCTCGAAACCGATTGCGGGATACCGGTGCTCACGGCCAATCAGGTCACCGTATGGCAGGGCTTGCGGCTGGCCGGCGTGCCGATCCCGTCGGCGCCGCTCGGCTCCCTGTTCACGGGTGTGGCCGTCCACTCCTGAATGGTCAAGCGGCCCTGGCGAACAGCGACTGCCCGGGCGCACCCTCGGCGAGCACGCCCGCGTCGACGAGCGTCGCCCATGCGGTGACCTGATTCGCCGAGAGCACCGGCTTGCCGAGTTCGGCCTCCATCGCGGCGAGGATCTCGTAGGTCCACAGGTTGGTGCACGAGACGAAGATCGCGTCGGCGTCGGGGTGGTCGGCGGCCCGGATCAGCTCACTGGTCACCGAATACGGAATGGTCCAGATGTCGTGATCGCGGCCCAGACCGGACTGGGCGACCACCGTCCGTCCGGATTCGGCGAGAAAAGCGCACAGCAGTCCGGTCAGGTCGGTGGTGTACGGGGTGGCGACCGCGATGCGCCCGATCGACATCAGGTCCAGCGCGCGCAACAGTGCCTCCGAGGTGGTGACCGCCCGGCGCGCGCCGGCGGCCAGCATGCAGTCGCGCAATGCCAGGGCACCGCCGATCCCGTCCACGAAACTGCCCGAGGCACAGGCGTATCCGAAGGCAGCCGGGCGGATCGCGCACAACGAGCGGACGGCCGACGCGATCTGCTCGTGGTCGTTGAGTTGTCGGCACATGTCCACGTCGACGGGCCGGTCGAGATAGCCGGTGCGGGTGAAATGCAGCGACACGTGATCGGGCATCCACCGCCACAGCTCCCGGTCGAGGGCCATGTCGAACGGGCAGACCATCCCGATGCCGACCTGATCCGCTTGTCCCTCGCCGGGTACGGAGAATTGCACCGTCATGCAGGCATGATGGCACGTTGTTGGATTGTCGACAATCCGGCGCCGTGTGATTTTTGGGTTACGCGATCCGGGTCACTCCCGCACGAACCGATATCCCATCCCCGCTTCGGTGATCAGATGTGTCGGGTGGGCGGGGTCCTCCTCGAGTTTGCGGCGCAGACTGGCCAGGTACACCCGCAGATAGTTGGACTGCGCGGTGTACGTCGGCCCCCACACGCCGGTGAGGATCTCCCGCTGGCCGACCAGTTTGCCCTCGTTGCGCACCAGCATCTCCAGCACGCCCCACTCGGTGGGCGTCAGGTGTACCCGCTGCCCGTTGCGCAGGACTTCCTTCGCGCCGAGGTCGACGGTGAACGCGCCCGCGTCGATCACCGGATTGTCGGCCGTCTCCCCGGTCGATCCCGCGCCACGCCGGATCGCCGCACGCAGCCGGGCGACGAATTCCTCCATCCCGAAGGGCTTGGTCACGTAGTCGTCGGCGCCCGCGTCGAGCGCGGCCACCTTGTCGACGGCCTCGCCGCGCGCCGAGAGCACGATCACCGGCACGTTGGTCCAGCCGCGCAGACCGGCGAGAACCTCGAACCCGTCGATGTCGGGCAGCCCCAGATCCAGCACCACCGCTTGCGGATTGGTCTTGGCGGCCGCGGCCAGCGCCGAGGCGCCGGTCGCCGCGGTGGTGACCTCGAAGCCCCGTGCCTTCAGGTTGATTCGCAACGCGCGCAACAGTTGTGGCTCGTCGTCGACGACGAGGACCCGCGCCCGCTCACCCACGCGCCATCCCCTCCTCGCTCGGAGCCGGGGCCGCATCGTCCGGTTCGGCCGCCGGCAGATCGACCACCATCGTCGTGCCGCCGCCCGGGGTGTCGACGACGGCCAGGTGCCCACCGAGGGTCGAGGTGAATCCGCGCGCCACCGAAAGACCCAGTCCCACACCGCCGTCGGAGCCGTTGCGGTCGAAGCCCTGGCGGAAGTCGTCGAAGATCTGCTCGCGTCGGGCGATCGGGATGCCGGGGCCGTGGTCGATCACCTCGATGATCGTACGTGGCGTCGCCGGGTCGGTCTCGTCGAGCGAGGTGGTGACCTCGACCTGTCCGCCACCGTGGCGGACGGCGTTGTCGATCAGGTTGGCCAGCACGCGCTCGAGCAGTCCGCCGTCGGTCCAGGCCCACACGTGCCCGAAGCGGAACCCGATCTCCGCGGCGACCGGACCGCTGCGGTTGGCCGCCCGGTGTACCACCTCGACGAGGTAGGTGCGGGACATGTTGGGGCGGATCGCTCCGGCCTCGAGCCGCGAGGAGTCCAGGAGGTTACCGACGAGCGCAGTGAGCTGATCGGCGGATTCCTCGATGGTGGCGAGCAATTCGGCGGTGTCCTCCGGTGAGAACGTGACCTCCTCGCTGCGCAGACTCGACACCGCCGCCTTGGCCGCGGCCAGGGGCGTGCGCAGGTCGTGACTGACCGCCGAGAGCAACGCGCGCCGCAGTTCGTCGGTCTGTGCAAGGGCGCGGGCGGCGGCCGCGTCCGCCTCGAGGCCGGCGCGTTCGAGGGCCGCGGCCGCCTGCGTGGCGACGGCGGTGAGCACCCGCCGGTCCTGGGCCTGCGGCCGCGGCCCGATCAGCAGCAGCTCGTATTCGTCCCCGCGGGCCGGGAACACGGCGTCGGCGTCGGAATCGCGTTGCGGTGGCCCGTCGCCCACTGCTGCGGCCACCTCGACGGTGCCATCGGTGTGCCGTCGCACCACCGACACCGCGCGCTGATCGTAGGTCTCGAGCACACGTCCGAGGAGGCCCGGCACGTCGGCGCCACCGAGGACGGCGTCGCTGAACACCGCCAGCAGCTCCGCCTCCCGGGTGGCCCGCTGCGCCTGCACGCGCCGCACGGTGGCCGAATCGACCAGCGCGGCAACCGCTATCGCGATGACCAGCATGACGAGGATGGTGATCAGATTGTCCGGCTCGTTGATGGTCAGGGTGAAGCGCGGTGCGGTGAAGAAGTAGTTCAGCAGCAGACCCGACACCACCGCTGACAGCGCCGCCGGTGCGACACCGCCGAGCATCGAGATCGCCAGCACCGTCACAAAAAACAGCGCCGTCTCACTGGCGAAGCCCAGCCAGCGGTCGAGGAGGGCGAGGATCCCGGTCACCACGAGCGGCACGACGACGGCCAGCACCCAGCTCAGCGGCCGGTGGAAGCGGGTGTCGCGGATGTCGAGCCGGTTGCGTCTGGCGGTCTCCTCATGGGTGACCATGTGGACGTCGATGCGCCCGCTGCTGGCCACGACGGTGGCGCCGACGCCCTCGTCGAAGATCCGCTTCCAGCGGGGGCGCCGGGAGGTGCCGAGCACCAGTTGGGTGGCGTTGACGCCGCGCGCGAACTCCAGGAGCGTGGCGGGGATGTCGTCGCCGACGACGGTGTGCACCCGGGCGCCGATGCCTGCGGCGAGCTCGGTGAGTTCGCCGAGGTCGCCGGTCGAACGATCGGCCAGCCCGTCGCCGCGGACCACGTGTACGACGATCAGCTCGGCGCTCGAGCGCGACGCGATCCGCCCGGCGCGCCGGACCAGGGTCGGCGACTCGGGGCCGCCGGTGACCGCTACCACCACCCGCTCGCGTGCCTCCCACGTGGCGGTGATGGCATGTGCGGCACGGTAATCGGCGAGGCTGTCGTCCACCCGGTCGGCCAGCCACAGCAACGCCAGTTCCCGCAGTGCGGTGAGGTTGCCCTGGCGAAAGTAGTTCGACAGTGCCCCGTCGATCCGGCCACTGGGGTACACCTTGCCCGCCGACAACCGTTGCCGCAGCGCCTGCGGGGCGATGTCGACGAGCTCGATCTGATCGGCGGCGCGCACCACCGCGTCGGGGACGGTCTCGCGTTGGGTGACGCCGGTGATCTGCGCGACGACGTCGTTGAGGCTCTCCAGATGCTGGATGTTGACGGTGGTGAGCACGTCGATCCCGGCGTCGCGCAGCTCGTCGATGTCCTGCCACCGCTTGGCATTCCGCGATCCCGGCGCGTTGGAATGGGCCAGCTCGTCGACGAGCGCGACCTGCGGGCGGCGGGCGAGGACGGCGTCGAGATCCATCTCCTCGAGGTGTGTTCCGCGATGCACCGCGCTCCGGCGCGGAATCTCCTCGATGCCCTCGACCAGACCTGCCGTCGCGCTGCGCCCGTGCGACTCGACCACGGCGATCACCACGTCGGCGCCCTCGGCGATCAGATCGTGCGCATGGGCGAGCATCTCATAGGTCTTGCCCACGCCCGGGGCGCAGCCGAGGAAGACCTCGAGCGTGCCCCGGGCGTCGGCAGCAGAAACCATGGACCCGAGTCTATCCGCCGGTGCCGGTCACCCGGCGCACCGTCACGAGTGGCACACCGTGTGGCCCAGAGCGAGATTGACCTCGAGCACGTTGACCCTTGGCTGCCCGAGGAAACCCCACTGCCGCCCGTCGGTGTGCTCGTCGATGACCGCCTGCACCTGCGCGGGGGTACGGCCGCTGTTGGCCGCGATGCGCGGCACCTGCAGGTGCGCGTACGCCGGACTGATGTCGGGGTCGAGCCCCGACCCGGAGCCGGTGACCGCGTCGACGGGCACCGCCGCCGGCGCCACCCCTTCGCGCGAAGCGATCACCTTGCGGCGCGCGTCGATCTCGGTGGCCAGGGACTCGCTGCCCGGCCCCTGATTCGAGGCCGCCGACGCCGACGGGTCGCCGGGCGCCATCGGATCGTCGTCGGAGCCGAGTACGCGGGCGTGCAGGAACGAATCGGGCTGTCCGGCCGCGGGTTTCGGGTCGATCCCGATATTCGACGACCCGGCCGCGCAGCCCCGCTGGTCGATCGCCTGCGTGCCCTCGGCGGCGTGGGTGTCCAGGCGGGAGGCCGCCCACACGACCGCCGGGTAGGCGCCGCCGAGTATCACGGTCAGCGCGAGGAGCACACCGATCGCGGCGACGCATTGCCGCGCGAAGGTGGAGAGGACGGTGTTCATCGGATTCCTTACCCCATTCCCGGAAGGAAACGGACCACGAGATCGATCAGCCAGATGCCGAGGAACGGCGCGATGACGCCGCCGGCACCGTAGATCAGGAGGTTGCGGCCGAGCAGCCGCGACGCGGAGCTGGGCCGGTATTTGACGCCGCGCAACGACAACGGGATGAGCGCGACGATGATCAGGGCGTTGAAGACGATCGCGGAGACGATCGCCGACTGCGCCGAATGCAGGTGCATGATGTTGAGCACGCCGAGCTGCGGGTAGATGACCGCGAACATGGCCGGCAGGATCGCGAAATACTTCGCGAGATCGTTGGCCAGCGAGAACGTGGTCAGCGCACCGCGGGTGATCAGCAGTTGCTTGCCGATCGCGACGACCTCGATCAGTTTGGTCGGGTCCGAATCCAGATCGACCATGTTGCCGGCCTCCTTGGCCGCCGACGTGCCGGTGTTCATCGCCAGGCCGACGTCGGCCTGGGCGAGCGCCGGGGCGTCGTTGGTGCCGTCGCCGGTCATCGCGACCAGCCGCCCGCCCGACTGCTCGGAGCGGATCAAGGCCAGCTTGTCCTCCGGGGTGGCCTCGGCGACGAAGTCGTCGACACCGGCCTCGGCGGCGATCGCCTGCGCGGTCAGCGGGTTGTCGCCGGTGACCATCACCGTGCGGATGCCCATCGCACGCAGTTGCGCGAACCGGGCGCTCATGCCGGGTTTGACGACGTCGGAGAGCTGGATGGTGCCCAGCACCCGTGCGCCGTCGCGGTCGTCGACGGCGACCAGCAACGGCGTGCCGCCGCCCTGCGAGATCTCGGCGACGCGCGCGGTGACGATCTCCGGTACCGAGCCGCCCAGTCCGGCGACCCAGCGGGCGACCGCGTCGGCGGCGCCCTTGCGGTAGGCGGTGCGGGTGGGGCCCTCGTCGAGATCGATTCCGCTCATGCGTGTTTCGGCAGTAAACGGCACCACCTCGATGCGCGCGCCCGCGTCGTCGAACCTCGGCGCATCACCGGATGTGGCGTCGCCGGCGGCGATCGGCGCCACCTGGTGGTCGGTCCGGCACAGGTCCACGATGCTGCGACCCTCCGGGGTGTCGTCGGCCAGGCTGCACCGGTAGGCGGCCACCGCGAGTTCGGCGGTGGTGGTGTCGGGGCCGGGGAAGATCTCGGTGGCCCGGCGGTTGCCGAAGGTGATGGTGCCGGTCTTGTCCATCAGCAGGGTGTCGATGTCGCCGGCGGCCTCGACGGCACGCCCGGACATGGCCAGCACATTGCGCTGCACGAGGCGGTCCATTCCGGCGATGCCGATCGATGACAACAGCGCCCCGATGGTTGTCGGGATCAGGCAGACCAGCAGTGCGATCAGCTTGATCGGGTCGGGTGTCTGCCCGGCGTACTGCTGCATCGGGCCGACCGCGACCACCGCGAGCAGGAAGATCACCGTCAGGCTCGCGAGCAGGATGTCCAGTGCGATCTCGTTGGGGGTCTTCTTGCGGGCGGCGCCCTCGACGAGGGCGATCATCCGGTCGACGAAGGTCTCTCCCGGTGCGGTGGTGATGCCGACGACGATGCGGTCGGAGAGCACCACCGTGCCCCCGGTGACCGCGCACCGGTCACCGCCGGATTCGCGCACCACCGGGGCGGATTCGCCGGTGATCGCCGACTCGTCGACGGTGGCGATACCCTCGATGACGTCGCCGTCACCGGCGATCACCTCACCCGCCTCGACGACGATGCGGTCGCCCACCTTCAGGTCGCCGCCGGGTATCTCGACGATCGAGCCGTCCGGTTCGATGCGGCGGGCCATGGTGTCGCGCTTGACCTTTCGCAGGCTGTCGGCCTGCGCGCGGCCGCGGCCCTCGGCGACAGCCTCGGCGAGGTTCGCGAATACGACGGTGAACCACAGCCAGGCGGCGATCAGCCACGCGAACCACGAGGGCCGCCAGATCGCGAGGACGGTCGTCACGATCGCACCGCCGAACACCACGCACATCACCGGGTTACGGGCCTGATCGCGCGGATTCAGTTTCCGCACGGCCTGCGGCAGCGAGGTGAGGAGGGTGCGTACGTCGAATGCGCCGCCCGACACCAGTTCCGGTGTCTCCTCCGGCTCGTGCGCGGGCTGCTGTGTCCCGTCGGTCCGGTCGATCATGTCCACACTCACAGAGCAGCCTCCGCAATCGGTCCCAGCGCCATCGCCGGGAAGAAGGTGAGTCCCGCGACCAGCAGGACGGTTCCGAACAGCAACGCCCCGAACAGAAGTCCGTGCGTCGGCAGGGTCGAGGCGGTATCGGCCGGTGCGGCGTCTGTCGCGCCGGTATCAGCCCGCACCGGCTCCTTCACCGCGGTCGCGGTACGTCCGCCGCCCGCGGTCGACGCCGAGACCCCGTGGGCCGGTGTCGGTCCCGACCCGAGGGCCGCCGTCGTCGATGCCACGTCACCGAGCGGCGCGGTGTCGTCGGCGGTGAGGCCGCGCGGGCGTTGCCGCGCCAGCAGGCCGGCGAGCGCCAGCACGAACACGATCGGCAGGAACCTGCCGAGGAGCATCGCGAAGCCCAGTGCCGTCTGGAACCAGTCGCTGGTGACGGTGAGTCCGCCGAAGGCACTGCCGTTGTTGTTGGCCGCCGATGCGAAGGCGTAGAGCACCTCGCTGAATCCGTGGATGGAGCCGGCGCTGCCCGCGGGGCCGCTGTTACCCTGCGCGTCGAGTGTCGAGGAAAGGATCACCGTGATACCCGCGCCGATGAGCACGAGCGCCGGCATCACCAGCACGTACAGGGCGGCCATGGTGATCTCGTTCTGCCCGATCTTCTTTCGCAGGAATTCCGGGGACCGGCCGACCAGCAGGCCGCCGACGAAGACGGTCACCACGGCCATCATCAGGATGCCGTAGAGCCCCGATCCGACGCCGCCGGGTGCGACCTCGCCGAGCAGCATGTTCCACAGCACCGCACCGCCGCCGCCGGCGGAGAGACTGTCGTGCGCGGCGTTGACCGCGCCGGTCGACGTGCCCGTCGTGGACACCGCGAACAGCACCGACGCCGGAATGCCGAAACGTTGTTCCTTGCCCTCCATCATGGCGCCGGCCGCCTGCGCGGCGATTCCGTTTGTGTGCGACTCGAAGTACCAGGTGACGGCCAGGATGATGCCCCACAGCGACGCCATCACGCCGAGCAGCGTGTAGCCCTGTCGGCGGTCGCCGACCAGCGTGCCGTATGTGCGGGTCAGGCAGACCGGGATGATCAGCAGCGCAATGATTTCCACGATGTTGCTCAGCGGCGTCGGATTCGAGAACGGATGCGCCGAGTTGGCCGCGAGGGTGCCACCACCGTTGGTGCCGAGTTCCTTGATCGCCTCCTGCGACGCGAAGGGTCCGACGGGGCTGTGCGCCGATGTACCGCCGAGGGTCGTGAAGTCGAAGCCGGTCCGGAACGACTGGACCGCGCCCTGGGTGATCAGGATGATGCCGACGACAATGCTGAGCGGCAACAGGATTCGCAGGTTTCCGCGAATCAGATCCACCCAGAAGTTGCCGATCTGCCCGTTGCCGCGGCGATTCACCAGCCCGCGGATCAGGGCGACCGCGACCGCGAGACCCACGGCCGCCGACGCGAAGTTCTGCACCGCGAGACCGATCATCTGGGTGAGGTTGCTGATCACCGCCTCGGGTGAGTACGACTGCCAGTTGGTGTTGGAGACGAAGGAGACCGCCGTGTTGAAGGCGGTCGCCGGGTTCATCCCCGGTTTGTGGTCGGCCCACGGCAGCAGTCCCTGAATGCGTTGCAGCAGGTAGAGGAACAGCACGCTGACCGTCGAGAAGGCCAGTACCGCAAGCGCATAACCGGTCCACGTCTGCTGCCGTTTGGGGTCGATGCGGGCGATGCGGTACAGCAGGCGTTCGGGCGCGAGGTCGCGTTCGCTGCGATAGACGCCGGCCATGTAGTCGCCGAGCGGCACGTACGCCAGGCCCAGGACGACGAGGAGGAGGGCCACCTGCAGGGTGGCCGCCAGGGCGGGGTTCATCGAGTCAGAA
This sequence comes from Gordonia sp. DT30, assembly GCF_049844915.1. Classification (NCBI taxonomy): domain Bacteria; kingdom Bacillati; phylum Actinomycetota; class Actinomycetes; order Mycobacteriales; family Gordoniaceae; genus Gordonia; species Gordonia sp. DT30. The sequence continues at coordinate 69,783 of NZ_JBNCLY010000013.1, forward strand.
CCTTTCCGGGAAGATCAGCGCGTACATCAGATATCCGACGGTCAGTACCGCCAGCGCCAGCAGGACGATGTTGATCGTCCCGTCGGCGGTCATCGCCGCGTCCGCACGTCGACCGCGCGCACCGCGAGCACGCAGAGGGCGAACCCCACGAGCACCGCGAGGACGTACAGGAAATCAGCCACTCTTCACTCCTCATCGAGAACCTCGGCCAAGGCGGCCAATACGGTTGGCGCCCTGGCATACACCGGCCGGCAGCCGGTGCGCAGAACCACTCTGCGCTCGATGTGGGCCCCCTGCGAAGCTCCTTAACGCGTTCCATACGCCGCAGGCGCCGATGTTGACGAGACTTTCTCGCCGCTTGCCGGTGAGCTTCCGGCGGCCAGGCAGAAGTCCATGTCATGGGCGCGTCAAGGCCCCGTCAAAATCGCCGGTCGCGGCGTCGAGATCGCGTGAGAACCCCTTACGCCGGGTGCCTCGCCGGGGCTACACCGAGGTCATGATCAACACACCGGCCCGGCGGATCGTCGCGGGCGAGCATCGATGGGGCTATGTACAGGTCGGCTACGCACGCCAGTGGGTGCGCGACCGGATGGTGCTCTACCCACCCGGCACCTCGCTCGAGCAGCGCCGGTGGATGCGCATGTGGCGGTGGCTGCCCGCGGTGGTGGCGGCGATCTTCTTGATCACCGCCTTCGTCGGCGGCTACCTGGGTTCGGCCCTCGTCGTCGCATTCGCGGTGGCGATCGCCCTCTCGGTGGCGCTGGCGGTCGTCGTCGCCGAGCGCACCCGCCGGGTGCGGCACGCGTCGGTCATGACCGAGGGCTGGACCGGCCCCGACGCCGACCCCGCCTCGCTGGCGAACATCGCGATGATCCGACGCATCTCCGGCCGGCTACGCCAGGCCGACGCCGACCTGCACGACGGCCGCATCGACGAGGTGCGCTACGAGGTGATCTGGGCCGGCTGTCACGCCGAGATGGCCGAGCTACTCCGCCGACCCGTGCGTCGGCAGCCGACCCGGTAAACGCTGCCTGAATTGGTGAACGCCGCTGGTGTACCAGCGGCGTTCGCCAATTCGGGCGGCGTTCGACATAGGTGATCTCCTCCCGCGGATGGAACGTAACGCCATTGCACCATGGCGTCACGCGCTGGAAACACAACGGCCCTACCTTTTGAACTGGTTAGTTCAACTCGGGTGGCAGCGCGGCCCCTGTGGACAGTTGACGAATGGCCACCATCCCTCGAAATGGAGTTGGCAATGTCTACTACGCTTGACTTTTCACGGTCGGCGGAGATCGACTGTGTACCTCCCGCCTCTGGCGGCGACAGCGCGGTCACCATCACCGGCGTCGAGAAATCGTTCTCGATGGGTCGCGGTAAAACCCTGTCGGCCCTCTCCCCCATCGACCTCAGTGTTGCCAAGGGCGAATTCATCGCGGTGATCGGCCCGTCGGGCTGCGGCAAATCGACCCTGCTGCGCCTGTTGGCCGGTCTGGATTCCCCCACCGCCGGCACAATCGAGATCTTCGGGGCACAACCACGCAAACTCGCGGCGCAACATCGGTTGGGAGTCGCCTTCCAGGAGCATGCGTTGCTGCCATGGGCTTCGGTCCGCAGCAACATCGCGCTGCCGTACAAGGTCGCCGGCCGCAAGGTCGACGACGCCCGCGTCGACTCGCTGATCGAACTCGTCGGCCTGGAAGGCTTCGAGAAGGCCCGTCCCAAACAGCTTTCCGGCGGTATGCGCCAACGGGTCTCGATTGCCCGGGCACTCGCCCTGAGCCCCGACCTGCTCCTCCTCGACGAGCCCTTCGGCGCGCTCGACGCGGTCACGCGCCGACGCATGAACGCCGAGCTGGCCCGGATCTGGGCGGAAGAACGCATCACCACCGTCCTCATCACGCACGACGTCGACGAAGCCCTGTTGCTCGCCGACCGCATCGTGGTCATGAGCAAACGGCCGGGCTCGATCCGGGCGATCCAACAGATCGACTTCGATCGTCCGCGCGACAAGTCCATCACCCGCAGCGCCGAATTCCATGAGCTCGTCGACGAATTGACGACGATGCTCGACGGCGACCCGGTCGATCCAGCACATGGAAAAGTGAAGGCGACCACGGCGTGATCGCGAGCAGATCTGCCATTCGGCTGCTCTACTCCATCGCCGGCTGTGTGCTGTTGCTGGCGGCGGTCGAGATCGTCGGGAAGACACAGGTCGCAGGAAAGGCGTGGCCGCCGCTGTCGGAGATCGTCGACTACGCCTTCTCGAAACCGGGATGGAAACTGATCCGCAGCAACGCCATCGACACGCTGACCTCCGCTGCCAAGGGCTTCGTCCTGGGCGCGGTCGTCGCGGTCATCGGAGCCGCACTGGGCCTCATCATTCCGGTCCTGCGTCCCGGATTCGACCGTCTGGCAGCACTTCTCAACGCCATCCCCACGATTGCGCTGGCACCCCTGCTCATCACGACGGTCGGCCGCACCAACACCCCGGTGGTCATTGCTGCGCTGAGCGTCGGCTTCGTCACCTTTGTCGCGACGACGGCCGGCCTGGCCGACGCCGACGGGCGCCATCAGGATCTGTTCTCGGTGATGGGTTCGAGCAGATGGCAACGGTTACGCCGGTTGGAGTACCCGCACGCCGTCCCCGCCCTCCTCGACGGACTGACCTTGGCGGCACCGGCCGCGATCCTCGGCGCGACGATCGGCGAATGGTTCGGTGCACCAAAAGGGTTGGGCCTGATCATCGTGAGCGCGATGCAGAACTATCAGATGACATTGCTGTGGTCGGCGGCGCTGGCCGCCACGGTCATGTCCCTCGTCGCGTATCTCGTATTCGTTCAGATCCAGCGCATCGGCATGCGGAGGTTCACATGAGGTCTCGGATATGGGCGTCGCTGGTCCGCATCGCGCACTATTGGCCGGTGCCGGCAATCCTCGTCGCCTGGGATCTGTGGGTTCTGGGTAACGGATACACCTCCACGGTTGCGCCGCGCCCGTGGTCGGTGATCGCCGATGTGGTCACCCAGTTCCACGCCTACCGTGATCCGGTGCTGTATACGCTGGGGATGTCGATCGGTGGGTTGATCGGCGGCACCGTCGTCGGATTTGTGGGCGCGGTACTCGTCTGGTGGTCCTCGGCGCTCTCCGGCGTCGTGACGCCGGCAGCGCTGGTGGTGCGATCGGTGCCGTTGACCGCGATGATCCCGATCATCGCCCGCGTCGTCGGCTATGGCGACACCGCCGTTCTCGCGTCGACCATCTTGATCTCGTTCTTTCCGGCATTCGTGCTGACCCTGTCCGGATTGAACTCGATTCCGGCGGTCGACGACGATCTCGTGGCGTCGCTGGGCGGCGGCAGATGGCAACTGTTCCGCCGCGTCGGGCTTCTGCACGCCCTGCCCAATCTGGCAGTGTCGGTGCGTATCACGGCGCCGACGGCCATTCTCGCCGCGATGCTGGCCGAATTCCTGATGGGCTCACACGGACTCGGCGCACTGTTCAGCCAGTCGCAGGGTTACCAGAATGCCGACCGCGCATGGGGAACCGCCCTGATCGCCTCGGTGGTCTCCTTACTCGTTTTCACCGCGGCCCGGGTCCTCGAACGTCGGGTCACCACCCGGGTCACCTGATCCGGACACCGCCGATCGGCACACGTCGATCGGCCCGGTCACACGAAACTCTGCCGAAGCAGCCGATAGTGACCCGCTGCGGCAACAACCTGCTCGTCTCACCTCACAGGCGCGGATTCACCGTGCCACCGACCGGCCTCGATAAGCCGTATTCACCCGAAGGAATCACATGTTCTCACTCTCGCGCCGCGGTCGCCTGCACGCCACCCTGGCGATCGTTGCGGCCGCACTGACCCTCGTCGTCTCGGCCTGTTCGAGTTCCGACGACGAGCAGGCCACCGGACCAGATGGGAAACCGCTGCAAACACTTGATGTTTCGCTCGGCTGGATCAAAAACGTCGAGTTCGGCGGATTCTGGGTCGCCGACGACAAGGGGTACTACGCCGACGAAGGGCTCAAAATCAATTGGATCGCCGGTGGTCCGAACGCCCCGACCCCCATGCAGACCGTCGCCTCGGGCGAGGCCAAGATCGGAGTGGTCCCGTCCATGCAGCAGTGGTTGGCGACGTTCGCCCACGGGGACAATTGGGAAGGAATCGGAACGATATTCCAAGACAGTCCCGGCGTGCTGCTGTCCCTGCCGGGGCACCCGGTCCATAGCGCCAAGGACATGGTCGGACAAAAAGTTCTCGGGCAGGACGGCACGCAGATCCAGTACGATGCCGTGTTCCGGATCGCCGGGCTCCAGCCGAACTACACCTTCATCCCGGTCGGTTTCGACGTCGCGCCGCTGGTGGACAAGCAAGGTGTGGCATACACGGCATACTCGACAAACCAACCGCGCATTCTCCAGCACAAGTACAACTTCAAGCCGTCCGACTATGTCATGACCAGCTATTCCGATCTTGGCCTTCCGACGTACGGCGACATCATGTTCACCGACAAGAAGTTCGCGCAGGGCAATGCCGACGTGCTCACCCGCTTTCTTCGCGCCAGTCTGCGCGGATTCACCGACAACATGGCCGACACGTCGGTCGGTGCCAAGTTGGCCGTCGACAAGTACGGCGCCGACCTCGGTCTCGACCTCGCACAACAAACCGAAGAGAACCAAGATCAGCAGGTATTGACCAAGGGTTCTTACGGAAAGCCGTTGCTGTGGATGGACCCGACCATCATCGCGGACAAGATGTATCCGGGCCTGCGGGCCGCCGGCGTCTCCGGCCTTCCGCCCGCCGCAAGTATCGTCAACATGAGTTATCTCGAGGCCGCCCAACAGCCGGCAGGAAAGTGAGCAGTCACATGTCGATCTCGCACGACGCGCCGAAGGTCGCCGCAACGCAACCCGCGGAAGAAGCAGCGTCCGAACGGAGCCTGAAAGATCTCCCGAAGGGCCACCTCCACCTGCACATGGAGGCCGCCATGCGGCCGGAGACGTTGCAGGCGCTGTCGGCGAAGTTGGACATCGAACCGCCCACGGTATCCGGATTCCAGGGCTTCTCGGCGTTCTCGGGGTTGTACAAGGGCCTGCTTGCCACCCTTCACCACCCGGGTCACCTGGACATTCTCATGGATCAGATCTTCGAGGACCAGGCAGCCGACGGCGTCGCCTACCTGGAACTGAGCGTGAGTCCCGACCGCTACGCCGACGACTACGGCTCCACCGTCGCCGCGCTCGACGCGTTGGTCGACATGGCTCGTACGGCCTCACGTGTCCATGGCGTGGCCTTCGGGTTGATGCCCACCATCGACCGCACGGCGGGCCCGGACGCCGGACTGCGGGTGGCCGATGCCGCCGCACAACTCGCCGGCCGGGGCGTCGTGTCGCTCGGCCTGGCCGCCGACGAGCGCGGATATCCCGGAATCGACCATCGGGAGAGCTTCGCCCTCGCCAAGGAGGCGGGCCTGCAGGTCACTCCGCATGCCGGCGAGCTCGTCGGCCCGGAGTCCGTTCAGGAGGCGCTCGACGTCCTCGGTGCCGACCGGGTTCTCCATGGGGTCCGCAGCGTGGAAGATCCCGAACTCGTCGCCCGTCTGGCCGGGACCGGGGTCTCCCTCGACGTCTGCCCGACCTCGAACGTGCTGTTGGACGTCGTCGACGACATCGCCGCCCATCCGATCACCGCACTGCTCAAGGCGGGTGTTCGGTGCTCGATCAACGCCGACGACCCCATCCTCTTCGGTCCGAACATTCTCGACGAGTACGAGATCTGCCGTACCCGAATCGGTTTGAGCGATGAGCAACTGGCGGCGTGTGCGTGGTCGTCTATCGACACCACCCTGGCACCAACCGAGGTCAAGGCCGAGAGCAAGCGCCGGATCGACGAATGGCTCGCGTCGTGAGGTACGGCTCCGGCCCTGCCACGTGATCGCCGATCGTTGCCGGTACGGAGGGTCATGCACAGTAGGATGACCCCCATGACAAAGCAGCCTGAGCGGGATCGATTGATGGACCTGGTCATCGATCTGATCCTCGATCAGGGGCTGATCGACCTGAGTCTCAGCGCGATTGCTCGCGAGATCGGGTCGAACAACCGTATGTTGCTGTACTACTTCGGTTCTCGGGAAGCCCTTCTCGACGAGGCGTCCCTGGCGGCGTTCGACCGGTTCCCCCGGCTCCACAATCTCTTCGACGGGATCGAGGGCCCCGGCCCACTGCGGGACCGATTGATCGACGCCTGGGACGACCTCGGCCATCCCGACAATCACGAATTCCTCCGCCTGTACTTCCAGCGATTCGGCATCGCGATGCGGGAGCCCGGAAGGTGGAAGATCTTCATCGAGCGTGTCGGCCAGGAGTGGCTACTCCGATTGGCCGAGGTCCTGCGCCGTGAGGGCTATCAACCCGCCGACGCCACCATCACCTCGACCGGGATCGTGGCCCTCTGGCGGGGACTGCAGATGCTGGTTCTGTCCGGGGTGGATGCCGACCAACTGCGTGTCACATATCGCGAGTCCCTTGACGCACTTCTGAGCCGGGCACTCGACGGTGCGTCGAATGCTCTCGGTCACTGAGCAATTCACCGCAATTCTGCGCTACCGGACGGACGGCACGGCAGACCCGCAGCGTTCTCGATTCCGTAATTGCCGGGAAACATTGAGACTCTATCGTTTGAACTGTTCAGTTCAAACAGTATCGGTTCGGGCTTTCCCCGGTCGGTCCCGCTCTCGATAGGAGCACCTCAATGGCCACACCATGGAAGATCGGAATGTTCCAGCACGTGGGCCCGATAGGGCCATGGCAACTTCCCGAGAACGTCTCCACCGGCTTCACCGATCTCGAACACTGGACCACCATGGCCCGCAAATGTGAAGAGGGCGGCGCCGATTTCCTCTTCTTCGCCGACGACTATGGTTATCCCGTTCTGCAGGACGGCATTCCGCCCGCGTCCTTGTGCGGCGCGGTGCAATTCCCCAAGGGCGATCCGAGCATGTTCCTGGCCGCACTCGCGGTGGTGACGCGCCATCTCGGCCTGGTGGTGACGTTGTCGACGCAGGTCGAGAAGCCCCCGATGGTCGCCCGCAAGATGGCCACACTGGACAACATGACGAACGGCCGCATCGGCTGGAACATCGTCACCGGCGCGGGGCAGAACGCGTCGGCGCGTCTGTTCGGCCTGCCGCTCACCGAGCACGACAAACGCTACGAGATCGCCGACGATCACGTCGACCTCTGCCTCAAACTGTGGGAGGGATGCTGGGACGAGGGCGCCACCATCGGTGATCCGACCACCGGGGTCTACGCAGATCCGGATCACGTACGTGAAATATCGCACGACGGACCGCATTTCAGCTCCAAGGGCATCCTCACCATGCCGCCCGGGCCGCAGCGCGCGCCTGTCTTGTTCCAGGCCGGCGCGTCGGCCACCGGTCGGGATCTCGCGGCCAAGTATGCCGAGGCGGTCTTCCTTGCCGCCGAGGCGCCCGCCCTCAAGAGCCAGATCGAGGACATCCGTCGGCGGGCAGAAGGGCACGGCCGGGATCCCGACTCGATCAAATGCCTGATTGCAGGAACTTTCGTGGTCGGGCAGACGCACGCGGATGCGCAGCGCATCCGGGATCGTCAGATCGCGACCCGCACCCTCGACGATGCGGCAGTGGCGTACTCGTTTTTCACGGGTCTGGATCTCTCCCAGATGGATCCGGACAAGCCACTGGATCCGTCTGCGGCACAGACGCAGACGGGCCGGACGAATGTGGAGCGCTTCCTCGGTCCCGATGCGCCCACGGTGCGGCGGATCCTCGAAGAGTTCCAGCGCAACAATGTGATGGGCACACCGTTCGTCGGTGACAGCGCACAGGTGGCCGATATGAGCGAAGAGGTCATGGCATTCACCGGCGCCGATGGATTCCTGGTCCAGGCCGACCACACCGGAACCTTCGACTCGTTCTTCGAGCTGGTGATGCCCGAGTTCCGGGCCCGCGGCCTCGTCGCCGCGCCGGGCGAGCCGACAACACTGCGGCAACGACTGACCGGATCGTCCTCACCCCATCTACCCACCGACCATCCCGGATATGCGTACCGCAATCATGCAGCCGCACTCGTGTAACTCCCCGGCAGTATTCGACAACAACTTTGGTAAAGGGCGTAACCATGCAGAAGACGTTGACCATCGGCATGTTTCAGTCGGGCGGAGTCCGGGGCTCCTGGAAGATCCCGGGTCGAGAATCCGAGCCGAACTTCACCGACCTCGACTACTGGATCACCCTGGCGCGCAAATGCGAGGCCGCGGGTGTGGACTTCTTGTTCTTCGCCGACTCGTACGGATACCCGACCATGGACGGTGCGGTGATCCCTGGCGCGATCACGCACAACGTGAACTTCACCAATATCGATCCACAGGTGATCCTGTCGGCGTTGGCCGCACACACCGAGAAGCTGGGTTTGGTGACCACGGTGTCGACCCAAGTGGAGCAGCCGGCCGTGGTTGCCCGGCAGTACCGCACACTCGACCATCTCAGCAAGGGCAGGGTCGGGTGGAATATCGTCACCGGCTCGGCGCAGGCAGGCTCGGCCCTGCTGTTCGGTGAACCGCTGATGGCGCACGACGACCGCTACCGCAAGGCCGACGACCACGTGGAATTGTCACTGAAATTCTGGGAGGGCTGCTGGGAACCCGATGCGCTGCAACGGTCCTCGATCACCCAGACCTGGGCCGACCCGAACAAGGTCCACGAGATCCACCACCGGGGACCCTTTTTCGCCAGCGATGGGATCCTCCCCACACCACCCGGGCCGCAGGTGACACCCACCCTGTTCCAGGCCGGCGCATCCGCTCCCGGCCGAGCGCTCGCGGCAAAGTACGCCGAAGCGGTGTTCCTGGCAGCCGAATCGAAGGCCCTGGCCGAGCAGATCGCCGACATCCGGGGTCTGGCGGAGGAGAACGGGCGCGGCCGCGACGCGGTCAAATGCCTGATCGCCGGCACCTTCCGCGTCGCCGACAGCTACGACGCGGCAGCGGCGCAGCATCGTGCGCAGATCGAGGCCATCTCCCTCGACCAGGCGGCAACCCATTACGCCTACTACACCGGCATCGACCTGATGTCGCTCGATCTGGACCGGCCGATCCCCGAAAGCGCTGCTGCCGGAGACAACGGGCGCACCAACATCGAGCGGTTCCTCGGGCCCGACGCGCCGACGGTTCGCCAGATCCTCGAGGAGTTCCGGGCCAACGGCGTCATGGGCAAACCGTTCCTGGGATCTCCCGAGGAGATCGTCGATCAGGCGCAGGCCATGATCGAGGCCACCGATGCCGACGGATTCCTCGTCCAGCCCGAACCCGACGGAAATCACGACCAGTTCTTTGCGCGGGTGCTGCCGGAGATGCGCCGCCGCGGGCTCATCAAGGACGAGCTGGCCGGAAACACGCTGCGGGAACACTTCTTCGGTGTCGGCTGCACTCAGCTGCCCGACACACATCCCGGCGCCGCTTTCCGGGCGCACAACGTCCTGGTCTGAACCCCCGATCCGATCCTCATCGAACACAGAGTGGGTGATAGCGAATGAAAACTGTTGTGGTCTCCGGCAATCCGAAGCCCGGTTCACGCACTCTGCGGGCCGGTGAGCGGGTGGCGAAGGCGTTGGGGCAGCAACCCGAGGTCGTGGAACTCGCAACGGCAAGTGGGCTGTTCGTCACCGACACCGAGGCCGTCCGGTGATCGCCCCCTACACCGGCGACACCACCGCCCTGCGACGCATCTTCGGCGGCTTCCCGACCGGCGTGGTCGCGCTCTCCGCCGTCGGCGACGACGGACATCCGATCGTCATGGTGGCCTCCACCTTCGCCGTCGGCGTCTCGCAGGACCCACCGCTGGTCGTCTTCGCCGCACAACACTCCTCGTCGACGTGGCCCGACCTCGCCCGCGCCCACCGACTCGGAGTCTCGGTACTCGGAGCCGAGATGGCCGGACGATGCCGGCAACTGTCCTCGAAGAACCGCGCCGAACGGCTCGCCGACATCCCGGTCTCCATCCTCGACTCCGGCGCCGTACTCCTACCTGACGGCACCGCCTGGTTCGAATGCGAGGTCACCGCCGCCCATCGCGCCGGCGACCACGACCTCGTCGTCATGCAGGTACTGGGCTTCGGCGAGAACCTCGACGCCGACCCACTGGTGTGGCATCGCAGCACCTTCGTCGGACTCGCCACATGAGCCTCACCACAACCCCGCCAACCACAGCCCCGGCAACCACACCGGCCACCGTCACGGTGCTCCTCACCGACCGCGCCACCACCAGTCGCGGTGACACCACCTACGACGTGGCGACCTTCCCCACCCTCCTCGACGCCATCCGCGCCCGCGAACACCGAAACCCACTGCACCCCACACTCCTCCGCATCGACGTCGTCAACCCGAATTCCCCACCCCCCGACTCGATCTCGGTACTCGCCTACCCCCGCTCGGTCGCAAGCCTCATCACCGACATCCACCTCCTCGACATCGCCGACGGAGTAGTCCTCGCCTACACCCACCCCACCGTGGTCACCGACGCCTACCGCGCCGAACTATCGAAGCTGCTGGACCACAAGGGCTTCCAGGCAAATCTTCACATCCAGATCGGCAGCGGTCGAAAGTAGCCGGCGTCGCCGTCACGCCCCCGAGGCACCGAGTTCGGCGTAGAAGGTGGCAGGGTCCTGACCGAGGAACGATTTCACCCATCGCGTCCAGTCGTCGGTGAGGATCTCGACGCCATCCGACTCCAGCCCGTCGATGGTCGCGCGGGCGATGTCGGCCGGGTCCTCCTTCGGGCCGTCGTAGTCGGCGGTGAAGTCGGTGTCGAAGGCTCCCGCGTGCACCGCCACGACGCGGGTGCCCTGATCGGCCAACTCGAGCCGGAAGCCGTTGGTGATGGCCCACGCCGCGGCCTTGCTCGCGTGATAGCCGTTGGTTCCCGGGTAGACGAACCACGACTGCGCCGACAGAACGTTGACGATGGTGCCACCGCCACTGCCCGCGAGCACCGGCGCGAACGCCCGCACCATCGCCAGGACGCCCCAGAAGTTGGTGTCGAGTTCGGCGCGCAGGTTCTCCAGCGGAGTGTCCAGCAGGGCGCCCGGCCGGCTGATCCCGGCGTTGTTCACGAGCAAGGTCACGTCGGAGGCGATGGCCGCGGCCTCGGCGATCTGCGAGTCGTCGGTGACGTCGAGCCGCAGCGGCACCACTCCCGGCAGGTCCACTGACTCTGGATTACGCGCTGCTGCATAGACTTTCGCCGCGCCGCGGCTGACGAGCCGAGCCGCAATGTGACGGCCGAGACCGCGGTTGGCTCCGGTCACCAAGGCGATGGCACCCGTTACCGACGATGTGGGAGTCGAGTCCGACGATGTGGGAGTCGAGTGTTTTTGTGTGGTCATGGCATCACGCTAGAAGCTGACGCCCACGTGAGGTTCAAGGCTATGTGACCACCGCCACGCCACTCCGTCATCTCGACAGGTCGGGCGTAGCCTGACACCTGACGTCCACGTGAGGTATGAGAATGAAAATCGGTGAACTCGCCCAGCGCACCGGGGTCAGCGTGCGCGCACTGCGCTACTACGAGGAGCAAGGTCTGCTGACCAGCGACCGCACACCCGGCGGACATCGCGACTACGCCGACGACGCCGTCGAGCGGGTGCGTTTCTTTCAACTGATGTACTCCGCCGGTCTGTCCAGCCGGCGCATCGCCGACATGCTCCCCTGCCTGGACACCGGCACCACCGATCAAGAACAACTGCAGATGCTGTCCGCGGAGCGTCGTCGACTCGACACTCGCATCACCGAACTCACCGCCGCACGCGACCGGCTCGACGCGATCATCGACAATGCGTATGAACGGGTCGGCACAGCTGACGCGGTCTGAATTGGTGAACGCCGCCGGTGTACCAGCGGCGTTCACCAATTCGGGCCGCGTTCAACAACTTCCGGTCCTCAGAACGGCGGCGATGCAGTGATCAGGAACCGCACGGCAGCGTCGGAACGGTTGTGCCACCGATGCGCCACGGTGGCCGAGAAATACAGGACGTCACCCACGCCGAGGGTGTAGGTGGTCGATCCGACCTCCACCTCCAGCGACCCGTCGACGACGTAGATGAACTCTTCGCCCGGATGCGTCGTCGCCGACGACGACGAGGTGTGCGGTCCGGCGGTGATCTCGTTGGGCCCCATGGACCCGCCCCGCAATGCGCAGCGACGCATCGTCGCACCCGGTGACACCTCGAGAACCGGCGACTGCGCCGCACGCACCAGCGACGCGTCGTTCTCGGTCTGGCTCAGCAACTCGTGCGCGGTCGTTCCGACGCAGCGGGCTATCGCATGCAGGTTCATCACGCTGGGCACCGTCCGACCGTTCTCGGCCTGCGACAGGAACGATTGCGACAGACCGGTCCGATCGGCCACATCCTGCAAGGTCAGCGCCGCCGACTTCCGCGCCGACCGGATCGCGATACCGAGGCTGGTCGCCAGATCGGGCGCCTCGGTCTGTTCGGTCGGCACGTCCGCAGAAGTCGTCATGACAGCAATCAATACACGATTACGAGCCCCGCGCAGCCCGCGCCGACGGTGTTAACACGGCCGTGACTTATCGATGAGGTCGAAGAAATCTTCAGCCCGTTCAATATCTCGTGTCGGTGGCGGCAGCCTCGCGCACCAGCTCGCCCGACGGTCCCGCAGAACTTCCTCACGTACGGGAGAGAGCATATGTCCCAGCACCAAGTCGACGTCCGGCCCCCGTGGGGCCGCCTGGCCGCACTGTCGATCCAGCACGTCCTGATCATGTACACCGGCTGCGTCACGGTCCCGCTGGTCTTCGGCGCCGCCCTGAAACTGAGTCAATCCGACATCGCATTCCTGATCAGCGCCGACCTGCTGGTGGCCGGCATCATCACCGCCATCCAGGGCTTCGGCCTCGGGAAGATCGCCGGCGTTCGGCTGCCGATCATCTGTGGCGCCACCTTCACCGGCCTCACGCCGATGATCCTGATCGCCCACAAATACGGCATCCAGGCGGTCTACGGCTCGATGCTGATCGGCGGTGTCGTCGGTCTGGCCCTGGCCATCCCGTTCGCCCGCATCATCCGGTTCTTCCCGGCGCTGGTCACCGGCGCGGTGCTGACGGTCGTCGGATTGTCGCTGATCGGCGTCGCCGGTGGACTCATCGTCGGTTCGGACTCCTCGTCGCCCGACTACGCCGCTCCCCGCAACCTGCTCATCGCCGCCATCGTCGTCGTGATCGCCGTCGCCCTGCTGTGCCTCGGCCGCGGAATCTGGGCGCAGCTGGCAATCCTCTTCTCGCTCATCGCCGGAACCGCGATCGCGGCTGCCATGGGGATGTTCCACCTCAGTGGCGTAGGACAAGCCGGCTGGGTCGGCATGCCGACGCCCTTCCATTTCGGCGCACCGCAGTTCCCGATTGCGGCGATCGTGTCGATGAGCATCGTCATGGCCGTGGTGTTCGCCGAGTCCACCGCCAGCATGCTCGCTGTCTCCGAGATCACCGGAAAGCCGTTGAGCACCGGCGATCTCACCCGCGGCCTGATCGGCGACGGACTGTCGGGCATCCTCGCCGGAATCTTCGGCGGCTTCATCGACACGGTCTTCGGGCAGAATGTCGGCGCGGTCGAGACCAGCCGGGTCCACAGCCGGTTCGTCACCGCGGGCAGCGGCCTGATCCTCATCGTGCTGGCCCTCATACCCAAGATGGGTTCCCTGGTCGCCGCGCTCCCCGGCCCCGTCGTCGGTGCGGTCGGCCTGGTGCTGTTCGGCACGGTGGCGATGGTCGGCATCCGCACCCTCGCCGCGGTCGATCTCGCCAAGCCGGTCAACCTGACGATCGCGGCCACCGCCGTCGCGGTGGGACTGCTGCCCGAGTTCGTGCCCGACTTGTTCACCAAGTTGCCCGACTCCATGCAGATCATCTTCGGCAGCGGCATCACGCTCACCGCGATCGTGGCCTTCGTGCTGAACATCGTCTTCTACCACACCCCGCTCCGACGCCGCGTCGACGACGAACCGGTGGTCACCGCCACCACCGACATCCTCGTCCCGACCGATACCGCCACCGACACCGCACCCAGCACCGACACGAATGCGAAAACCCATGTCTGAGAGCACCTTCACTGTCCCCACCGTCGACATCTCGGCCTACGTGACCGGCGGGTCCCCACAAGCGCGCGCCGACGTCGCAGCCCAGATCGACAACGCTTGTGCCAGTGTCGGTTTCATCCAGGTCACCGGACATGGGATCGCCGACGGCACGATCGACGGTCTGAAGTCGGCGATGGACGATTTCTTCGGACTCGACCTCGACACCAAGAAGACCTACCGGGTCGAAGGCGCCAATCGTGGCTATACGGCTCCGAAAACCGAGTCGCTGCGGCTGAGTGCGGGGGTGGAATCGGCCTCGCGGATGAACGACTTCTTCGAGGCCTTCAACATCGGCGTCGAGGCCCGCTCGATCACCGACGTCGACCTCGACGAGGCCGACTACGGCATCAACCTGTGGCCCGGCGTCGACGGGTACCGCGATCGCGTCGAGGCGTACTTCGCCGAGGCTCGGCGCGTGGCACGCACCCTCACAACGATTTTCGCCGACGCTCTCGGCCTGGAACCGGAATTCTTCACCAAACTCACCGACCACTCCATCGACGTGCTCCGGATGAACAACTACGCGCTCCCACCCGGCACCGACATCGCGCTCGACGGCGACCTCACCGGCATGGGCGAACACACCGACTTCGGTCTGGTCACCGTGCTGTGGGCCGATCAGGTCGCCGGCCTGCAGGTACTCAGCGCCGACGGGGTGTGGCATGAGGTGTCGCCCGCCGACGGTGCACTGCTGGTCAACCTCGGTGACCTCACCGCGCGTCTCACCAACGATCGCTGGCTGTCGACGCTGCACCGGGTGAAGCCGCCGGTGGTCGACGGCACCGTGGAGCGCCGGCGCTCGGCGGCCCTCTTCCACGACGGCAATGCCGACGCCGTGATCTCCACGCTCGAAAGCCATCTCGGCTTCGACAACGGCCTTGCGTACGAGCCGATCCGCGTCACCGACCACATCGCCGCCAAGCTCGCGGGCTCGCGCGGCGGGAAGCTGAACGTGGGCGCCGTGCGGGAGGCAGCGCGCCTGTCGGGCGCCGCCCGGTGACCGCACCACATCCGGGCGTCGTGCTTCTCCACGGCGCATGGGCGCAGTCGTGGGTGTGGGATCTGGTGGTCGAGCGGCTCGCCGACGCCGGAATCACCTGTCACCGGCCGGATCTCCTCGGCGCCGGACATTGGGGAGACGATCCCATCACCCTCACCGACGTCGTCGATGCCGTCATCGACGAGATCGCCGACATACCCGGCGATCTCGTCGTCATCGGGCACAGCGGCGGCGGGGTGGTGGCGACCGACGTCGCCGAGCGCCTGACGCGCGGGCGCGACCCCCGGATCCGGGGTCTCGGCTACGTCGCCGGCATGATGCTGCCGAGTGGCATGAATTTCGGTCAACTATGCACCCACGCAGGTCTGGCTGCACCCGTGGGCATCTCGGCGTTCACCGAACCCACCGCCGACGGGCGTGGCACCGTCGTCCCGCCCGAGGCGGGCGCGGCGGTCTTCTTCCAGCAGGCCGATGCCCACGCCGCGGTCAGCGCCGCACGACGGCTCGTTCCGCAGCTCGAATCGACCCGACTCATCGCCCCGGAATGGACCGCCGAAGGTGCAGGCTCACTGCCGCGTCTGTACGTGGAGGCCACGCTCGACCGGTCGGTTCCCCTTGCCGCACAGCGCGAAATGCAACGGCTGAGCCCCGGGGCGCGGGTGGTCACCCTGGAGACCGACCACGCACCTCAGCTGTCCCGGCCCGACGAGCTCGCCGCGATCCTGGCCGAGTTCGTACACTCCATGGAGCACGGCCATTCGGACGTCACTCCTTCAGGGCACCCCAGCCGTACCACCGTTCGATCGTCATGACGGCGGTGGTGCGCGGGTTGTCGCGCACCGCGTACTGCTCGCCGGTGTAGTGACGGGAGATCCGGTCGATGTCGGTCAACCCCTCGTCGGCACGGAACTCCGTCACCCGCCCCACGAGTGTGACGTGGGTGTACCAGTCGTCGCCGGCGAGCACCGTCAGCGTGACGCGCGGGTCGGCGCGGAGGTGACGCAGCCGCACGCGGGTGTCGTCGAGGTTGAGCAGGATCTCGTCGCCGTCGAGGAGGTACCAGGTGGCGGCCGTGACCGGGGCGCCGTCGGATCGGACGGTGGCCATCACGGATGGATTCGGCTGGGCGAGCAGTTCCCGTGCGGCCTCGGTCAACGGTGCGTTCGACATGTGTCCTCCTCGGTGTTCATCGCGCTTTCTGCGACGACGGTGGGCCGTGTGGCCCGGCTACCAGGTTGCCACGCCGAGACTGCTCAGTGCCCTGCGGAACGCCGATGCTCGGCGATCGCGGCGGCCACCGCCGGCCGGGTGGCGCAGTCGTGGGCGTGGTCGTTGACGAAGCCTGCGGCCTGCATCAGTGCGAACATCGTCGTCGGCCCGACGAAGCGCCACCCGCGCTTCTTCAAGTCCTTCGAGAGCGCCAGCGACTCGGCCGAGGTCGTCATCGAGTGCGGGACATGTTCACGTTCGGGGGCATAGCTCCAGAAGTAGGGTTCGAGGGAGCCCTCGGCATCGATGAGTTCCTCGGCGCGGCGGGCGTTGTTGATCGACGCCTCGATCTTGCCGCGGTGCCGGATGATGCCCGCATCACCCAACAAGCGGGTGACGTCGGCGTCGGTGAATCGCGCGACCGTGGGAATATCGAAGCCGGCGAACGCTTTCCGGAAGTTCTCCCGTTTGGTGAGGATGGTGCGCCAGCTCAGTCCGGACTGGAATCCCTCGAGGCAGACGCGCTCGAACAGGGCGGTGTCACCGGAGAGCGGGAAGCCCCATTCGGTGTCGTGATAGGTGGTCTCCGGTTCTCGGGCGGCCCACGCGCACCGCGAGATGCCGTCGTCGCCGACGATCACGTTCGACATGCCGTTCTCCCTACCTCGCGTCCGGTTGCACGCTACCCTCGCCCACCGACAGGACCGGTCCGGCCCATTCGGATGACTACTGTGGAACCGGTGAGTGCCCACGATTACATCCTGAACTCGCCCGCTACCCTTCTCACCGATGCGCTGAGCGGTTTCGTCGCCGCCCATCCCGACATCGACTGGCAACCCGATCCCGGCTTCCTGTACCGCGCCGACCGTGGCGAGGATCGTCGGGTCGCGCTCGTCTCCGGCGGCGGCTCCGGGCACGAGCCGATGCATTCGGGGATGATCGGCGCGGGCATGCTCGACGCCGCCTGCCCGGGCCTGGTATTCACCTCCCCCAACGCGCTGCAGGTGGCCGGCGCGACCCGCTGGGCCGACCGCGGCGCCGGGGTGCTGCACATCGTCAAGAACTACACCGGCGACGTCCTCAACTTCCGGATCGCCCGCCACCTCGTGCGCGACGAGGTCGCCACCGACCACGTCATCGTCGACGACGACGTCGCCACCGCATCCGAGTCCGGCCCCGGACGGCGCGGCACCGGGGCCACGATCATCGTCGAAAAGATCTGTGGCGCAGCCGCAGCCGAAGGCAAGAAGCTCGACGAGGTGGCCGAGATCGGGCGTCGGGTCGCGGCGAATTCCCGCAGTATCGCCATCGCCTATCAGGCCTGCACCGTTCCCGGCTCGTCCGTGCCCGCCTTCGAATTGCCCACGGACGAGATGGAATTCGGTGTCGGCATCCACGGCGAGGCGGGGGTGCGGCGGACCGCCAAGGTCGGTGCACGCGAGCTGGTGAACCGGATGGTCGATCCGATCGTCGATGCGCTGTCCCTCGTTCATGGTGAGCAGGTGATCGCGCTGGTGAACGGTCTCGGATCGGCGCATCAACTCGAGTTGGACCTGGTGTTCGGCGAGGTGGTCGCCGATCTGCACCGGCGCGGGATCACCGTCGCGCGCCCCATGGCCGGCACCTTCATCACGGCCCTGGACATGGACGGCGTCTCGATCACGCTGGTGCGCGCAGACGACGACGTCCTCGCCCTGTTCGATGCGCCGACCACCGCTCCCGCGTGGCCGTATGTGCCGGCCCGCGCCGTCAGCGCTCCGGTGGCGGTCACGTTCGCCGAACCCGACGATGCCGCCGCCGACGGACCCGAATGTGGTTGGCTCTCCGCCTTTGTCGATCGCGTGCAGGGATCGATCGATCATCTCACCGATCTCGACCGCCGGGCCGGTGACGGCGACTTCGGGGTGAACATGGATGCGGCACTGGGACATTTCGCGATCCCGTTGCGCGGCACCGACACCGAGGTCCTCGACGCGATCGCCACCTCGTTTCTGGTGCGCGCCGGCGGCACCTCCGGCGCCCTGTTCGGCGTGCTGTTCCGCCAACTCGCCGCCGCGTTCGCCGACGGCCGCGGCTTCGACGATTCCCTGCGTGCCGGAGCGCAATCAGCACTCGCCGAGATCGTTGACCTCGGCGGAGCCTCGGTCGGCGACAACACCATGGTCGATGCCCTGTCTCCCGCGGTCGACGCCCTCGCCGACGGCGACACCGGAGTCGCCGCCGAGGCTGCCGAACGCGGCGCCCGTTCCACCGAGGAGCTCACCGCCGCCAAGGGCCGCGCGAGCTACGTCGGCGAGAATGCCCGGGGCGTCATCGATCCCGGCGCGCTGGTGGTGTCGTGGTTGTTCCGCGCGGCGGCCGACCGCTCCTGACACCATTTACTGGTGCGACGACGAACGCCCCCTTCCCGACATCGGGAAGGGGGCGTGTCATTGCCGAGATCAGCCGAGCACCAACGACTCTCCGTCGGCGCCGACGTTGACCGGGACGACGTCGCCGTCGCGGACGTCACCGGCCAGCAGCGCCCGGGCGAGCTTGTCGCCGATGGCCTGCTGCACCAGTCGCCGCAGCGGGCGGGCGCCGTAGAGCGGGTCGAAGCCCCGCTCGGCCAGCCATTCCTTGGCCTTGGGCGTGACCTGCAGTTCGAGGCGGCGCTGGGCCAGCCGCTTCTGCAGCTGCCCGAGCTGGATGTCGACGATGGACACCAGCTGTTCGGGACTCAGCGCGTCGAAGATCACCACGTCGTCGAGGCGGTTGATGAACTCCGGCTTGAAGGCCGCGCGCACCGCCGCCATCACCTGATCCTTGTCGCCGCCGGACCCGAGGTTCGACGTCAGGATGAGGATGGTGTTGCGGAAGTCCACGGTGCGGCCCTGGCCGTCGGTCAGGCGTCCCTCGTCGAGGACCTGCAGCAGGATGTCGAAGACGTCCGGGTGGGCCTTCTCGACCTCGTCGAAGAGCACCACCGTGTACGGGCGGCGGCGCACCGCCTCGGTCAGCTGTCCGCCCTGCTCGTAGCCGACGTATCCCGGAGGAGCGCCGACAAGCCGTGCCACGGCGTGCTTTTCGCCGTATTCACTCATGTCGATGCGCACCATCGCGCGTTCGTCGTCGAACAGGAACTCGGCGAGCGCCTTGGCCAGCTCGGTCTTGCCGACACCGGTCGGACCGAGGAACAGGAACGAGCCGAGCGGGCGGTTGGGATCGGCGACGCCGGCGCGTGCCCGACGTACCGCATCCGACACCGCGACCACTGCCTCGCGCTGCCCGATGACCCGTTGTCCGAGTTCTTCTTCCATGCGCAGCAGCTTGGCGGTCTCGCCCTCCAGCATCTTGCCGGCGGGGATGCCCGTCCACGCCGACACGACCTGTGCGACGTCGTCGGGGCCGACCTCCTCCTGCAACATCACGTCTTCGTCGGGGTCGGTGCCGGTCTTCTCCAGCGCCGCCTCGAGTTCCTTCTCCAGGCTGGGGATCTTGCCGTAGCGCAGCTCGGCAGCACGTCCGAGGTCTCCGTCACGCTCGGCGCGATCGGATTCTCCGCGAAGGCTTTCCAGTTGCTCCTTGATGTCGCGGACGGCATCGATGGCGGTCTTCTCGCCCTGCCAGCGGGCCGAGAGCTCGTTCAGCTTCTCCTTGTGGTCGGCCAGCTCTTGACGCAGTTTCTCCAGCCGCGCCTTGGACGCCTCGTCATGCTCCTTTTCCAGCGCGACTTCCTCTACCTCGAGCCGGCGGACGATCCGCTCCACCTCGTCGATCTCGACGGGCCGCGAGTCGATCTCCATCCGCAGGCGCGAGGCAGCCTCGTCGACCAGGTCGATGGCCTTGTCCGGCAGGAACCGCGACGTGATGTAGCGGTCGGAAAGCGTTGCGGCAGCAACCAATGCGGAGTCGGTGATGCGCACGCCGTGGTGTACCTCGTACCGGTCTTTGAGGCCACGCAGGATGCCGATGGCGTCCTCGACGCTCGGTTCACCGACGTAGACCTGCTGGAAGCGGCGTTCGAGCGCGGCATCCTTCTCGATGTACTTGCGGTACTCCTCGAGCGTCGTCGCACCGACCAGCCGGAGCTCGCCACGGGCCAGCATCGGCTTGATCATGTTCCCGGCGTCCATCGCGGAATCGCCTGTCGCACCGGCACCGACGATCGTGTGCAGCTCGTCGATGAAAGTGATGACCTGCCCGGCCGATCCCTTGATCTCGTCGAGCACTGCCTTGAGCCGCTCCTCGAACTCGCCGCGGTACTTGGCACCGGCGACCATCGATCCGAGGTCCAGGGAGACAACAGTCTTGTTGCGCAACGACTCCGGGACATCGCCGGCGACGATGCGCTGGGCGAGCCCTTCGACGATGGCGGTCTTGCCGACGCCGGGCTCACCGATGAGAACCGGGTTGTTCTTGGTCCGGCGGCTCAGCACCTGTACGACGCGCCGGATCTCGGAGTCACGGCCGATCACCGGGTCGAGCTTGCCCTCGCGGGCGGCCTTGGTGAGGTCGGTGGAGTACTTCTCCAGCGCCTGATAGGTCGATTCCGGGTCCTCGGAGGTGACGCGCGCACTGCCGCGCACGGAGACGAACGCCTCGCGCAGCGCCTGGGGGGTGGCACCGGCATTGTGCAGCAGTTTGGCGACGTCGGAATCGCCGGTCGCCAGGCCGACGACGAGGTGCTCGGTGGAGACGTACTCGTCGTTCAGCTCGGTCGCGAGCTGCTGGGCAGCGGTGACCGCGGCGATCGATTCGCGCGAGAGCTGCGGTTGAGCGCTGGCGCTCGAGACCGTCGGCGCGCGATCAACCATCGCCTGGGCCTGGGTACGAATGGCCGACGGATCGACCCCCACCGCCTTGAGCAGCGGCGAAGCAATGCCGTCGGACTGATCGAGCAGGGCAACCAGGATGTGGGCCGGACGCACGTCGGGGTTACCGGCAGCGGCTGCCGCACCCACCGCAGTGCTCAACGCCTGCTGTGTCTTGGTGGTCGGGGTGAAGCTGTCCACTTCGTGTGCACCTTTCTCTACGTTCTTAAGTCGGTACGGCTCAAGTATGGCCGTTCGAGTGCTACAACGCGAGGAGAGTTGAGTCCATTCCGCTCAACTATCGGAAGTTTGTGGTGACGGACACAGTCCACGGTAGTAGCTGCGGCGCGTGGTGAAGTCCTCGAACAGGCAGGGGTGCCACCCACAGTTCTCGATGTGCCAAAATCGCAAACATGGATGCAAAGGCACTCGGCAGGCGAGTTGCGGAGGCGCGTGTCGCTGCCGGCATGTCGCAGGCGCAACTCGCCGCCGCGTTAGACCAGGTCGACCACACAACGGTGAGCAAGATGGAGTCGGGAACCCGACGTGTCTCGGCCACCGAGATGTTCGCCATCGCCGAGGCGCTTGGCAAGCCTCTGCAGTGGTTCGTCATGGATGAGGTTCCTGCCGCAATCAGCCGCCGCAGCGACGCCGGATTCGACCCCGACGTCACGGCGCACATGGATGAGGCAATCGAGTTGCTGGCCGACGACATCCGATCGCTGATTCGCAAAGAGTTAATCTCCACGGTCCAGCGTCCCGAGTCGTCGGTACCCAGTCGCCATGAGGATGCCGAGCAGGTTGCGCACGAGGCGCGCAAGAGAATCGGCATCGGCAACGAGCCCATCACCGACATTCTGTCGGCCTGCGAGGAGCTCGGGATGTACGTGTTCGTGGGCAACTACGGCGAATCCGCCGATGGGGCATGCGTAATCGTCGACGGTGACGGCAACAGTGCGGTGGCCGCCGCGGTGATCAACGCAGAACAGCGACCTGGACGCAAACGGGTGACCGCCAGCCACGAGTTGGCGCACTGGCTGGTCGGCGATGCCTACGACGCACACAATTCCGATTCCGAGACGATGGTCAAATCGGTTGCGATCCATTTCCTGATTCCCCGGGAGGGCGCAGCGAAGCTATGGAGTGAGCATCCACATGACAGCCCACGCCGACGCGCCATCCGCATCGCCGGCACGTATCGCGTGTCGTGGACCGCGACCGTCAACCAACTCAAGAACATCGGATTGATCGACGAACGCGAGCGAGTGTCGCTTGCCCGCGACCTTCCCGTCACCAGTGACTTTACAGCGGTCGGAATCCCTTATCGCGCAGACCTTCTCGTCGCACCGCGACTGTCCCCGCGACTCGCCGCCGCCGTGGTGCGCGGCTACGAAGAAGCGAAACTCACACGGAATCGTGCACTACAGATGCTGCGCGGATCGATCAGCGACGCAGAACTGCGCCCCCGAGACGAGTCCCCTTTCGAGGTGATCGACGGAGATGCCTGAACCGCACTACTGCCGGACGAGTCGACGAACCCGTTTCGGCCGCACTCCCGGTACAAACTCGACTCCTGGGATTGTCCCATTCCGAACACCCTGGTCGATTGCTCCGGTACTGATCTCATTTGCCTGATAGTTGGAGCTTTCCATCGCCGCAACCTCAGATAGGCGGAATTCCGTCCCGGGCGGGAATCGCGATAGCACCTCAAGAACATGAGACGCGATTGCACCATTGGGCCGGCGAGACCCAGCCGGACTGTTTACTCTCCGTGTGACCAGGGTCTGCCCGGCGGGACGAATGGTCAGGGGAGAAGGTGCAGGGCTAGGATCTATGCCCGGCAACGAGTTCTCAACGTCGAAGGCGGCGTCGTCGTCATCAGGCAGCTCCGATTCGAGGGGATGCGTCTGCTGGCTGTCAGCAGATCGCGGGGCGGTCGGCGCTAGCGACAGTAATTCATTGAGAACATGCGCCAACTCGATCTGCCTAGTCTCGAGGAACTCAGGAAATCTGTCAATTGCCCATAGCGCGGGATCACCCGGCACCTGTTGCTCACGCAGCCGCTCAACTGCAATCTGAGGGAGATAGATCGCCGGGTCCTTGGCGGAGATGGACCGGTTGGAAGTCCCGTTTATGAACGCGAGGTTGGCGATGCAGTTGGTCATGTCTGCACCGTAGGTGCCAAGGACCTTCGCCTTCGGAAAGACGTGGTGATACTCAATTCTTGATCCCGACGTCATCGGTGCCGACACCAGCGCCTGATTGCTCTTCCAGTCTTTCGCCGAACGTTGAAGTGCGGCGATGTAGAGCAGATTGAACCACGCTGAACTCATCTTCTTGCTTGACAGTTCGTCGGGGTCGACGGGCGTGCCGATCGGGCGGGCTCCCGAGGCACGTCGAATCAGGTCCCCGAGAACGCTGACCGTGTCGCGGGTCGACGCAGCCGCGGTTCGAATCGACTTCGCGTCGGCGTCGAGTTTTCCTTCGACCTGGTTGGAATAGTAGCTGAACGCCATTGCTGTGTAAACCCAGCGTTTCAACACTGTAGATTCTTCTGGCGTGAGGCTACCGCTCCGCAAGAACAGCAGGTATGCGGGTATCACTACGACGTTGGGACTCGTGAGGACAGCCGACCGGGGGATGCTGCATTCACCCTTGAGGAAATCGACTGCGTATCCCAAGGCCGTCTCGGTTTCGCGCCACCGCAACTCGAGCGCGTTGCCGGTAATCGCCTTATTAATGAGTTTGATGGAGTGAGCTCCGGTGCCAGCGAGTAGACCGGTTAACCGCAGCACCGCCTCGCGGTCAAGCGAGAACATTTGCCGGTCAAGTTCGTCGTTGAAGCGGTCAATCACTTCGAGGCCCTCAGGCCACCGCGCTGCGATAGCACTCAAGACCAAGTCGCCCTTGGATAGTCGCCGCCCACCTTGGTTGACCCGCGTGAAAATCTCGGCGACCTCCTCGTAGTCATTCGAATCGATGGTCATCACAGGCACCTGCTTCTCACGTATCCTGTGGACTGCCCGGGCCCTCTCGTAATAGTCGTCGTATGACGGGTCGCTGTGCTCGATCCCTGCCATCGCGAGAAGCTGGCCAAATTGTGGCGCCTCACCCATCAGCTGTGATACCCGCAGCAAACGAGGATTTTGTCGCTGGGTGGCACTCGCGTTAAGAAATTCCTCGGTGTCTACATTAAACCGGACGTCTAGGTGAGTTCCGGTCGCCCTGCCAGGAGCGATAACTGCGGCGAGCGATGTCAACCGCTGTTGGCCATCAAGGAGCACCGATGGATGCAGCTGATCCTGCTCTTCCTGTATTACTGCAGCCTTCTTGAGTGGAATCTCAAGCGTTGTCTTCCATACCAACAAGGAGCCGACAGGATAGTCCTTGTACAGCGAGTCGAGGAGGTAAGGTACCTGTGACTTCTTCCAGACGTAGCCGCGCTGAATCGACGGGATGATGATCCGTCCGTCCAGGAGGTGTCGTACCTGAGTGATCAGGTTCTCGGTTCCCAATCCCATGTGATTGCCCATTCATTCGTGTGCGGTTCCGAGCCGCAACTCAGCTCGCCTACATGATATTCACCAGGCCCCGGAGCAGACCGCGGAACGGCCGTGATAGTTCGCAACTCAGAATCCGCCCCTTCGGCCCCGTAGCGCTTCTCTACATGGTCACGAGCTGCATGAGCTCCGTGTAGTCCGTGACGACGTTGTACGTTACGTCTTGCCCGTTTTTCTTGTTGAGCGAGTCGAAGAACTGCCGGGCGCACTCGATCTTGGCCAGTTCGACGCCCTTGAGTTGCAGACTTGACAGTGAGCCTTTCGTCTCGGCGACGAAGTACACGTGCTTGACACTTCCCTCGGTGAACGCGATCGCCCAGTCGGGGTTGTAGTCACCGACCGGGGTCGGGATGAAGAAGCCCCGCGGGAGTTTCGCGTAGACCGCGACCTCGTTGCTGGTGTCGATCTCGTTGACGAAGTCGCGTTCGATCTTGGAGTCAGTGACGACATAGTCGTAGATGTGCTTGCGTAGCTTATCGCCGGCCTGTGTGAAGTCCTGTTTGGTCTGATTCTCGGTGAAGATCGCCGAGTCGAACCGGTCTTCCAGCGTGTCGTAGGTCAGGTGTTCGACGATCACAGTGGCCTTCTGCTCGTTGACGAGCCGGGCAGATTCGGTGATGAACTGTTCCGGATTGAGCCGGAACTTTGCGAAAGTCGCCGGCGTGACTCCACACAGAATGGCGGCGACGGTACGTCGGGTGAGCTGCGTTTTCTCGGTGATCTCGCCGAGCAGGTCGTACTTCACTTGCGAGCCGGCAGTGACTGTCTCGGTCTGAGTCCGTGTGCGCGTTTGGTCGAATCCGGCCGTGTTGGTCAGATCCTCGGCGTCGAGCGCGGCTTTCTGCTGTCCCTCGATGAGGACATACTGCATCGCAGCCACGTTGAGATGGTTGTCGAGCGCCTGAATGCACTCGCGGATCAACTCGTCCGAGTCGAACTCGACCTGGTAGACCGCCTTGTGGTTGATCCGGCCCCAGAGCGCCTGGAACTCCTTCTTCGCGAAGTTGGCCTCGTTGAGCGGGATCTTCTTCGGCTTGCGGCCGTCCTCACCGATCACCTTCACATCGAGATACAGCGCATCCACCAGCGGCCACACAGAATCGATGACCGGCCGCAGCACCTCCGAGGTCGGCTCGGCGAGCGTGCCGGCTTCCTTCGCCTGCCTGCACGTCTCAGAGACCGTGTCGTCGTCATTGAGGTAGTCGTTCTTGATGAGATACTTGTACAGCGCTTGCGCCAGCGCCTCCTCCACAACGGATTCGCCACTCGGCGTCTGAATGGTCTTGCCCGTGAAGAACTTCACGCTCGCCTTGCGTGGCCGCGCCGCCAACGAGTCGGCGATCTCCTTCTGGAGTCCGGTCACGAAGTCGGTGTAGGACTCGTCGGTGACGACGGTCAGTTCGTTGATGTCGTGCACGACGACCGGGTTGTCCATGCGCTCGCCGTGCTGGTCGACCGCCAACCGCAGACCACGCCCGATCTCCTGCCGGCGCGAGACCGTGTTGTCGCTCTTCTTGAGCATCCCCATGACGAACACGTTGGGGTTGTCCCAGCCCTCGCGCAGTGCGGAGTGCGAGAAGATGAACCGCACCGGTTCTTCGAACGACAGCAGGCGTTCCTTGTTCTTGAGGATCAGGTCGTAGGCGTCGGAGTCGGTGGACTGGCCCTTGTCGTCGCCCCGGCCGCTGACCTTGCCGTCGACCTGCCGCTTGGTCTTCTTGTCGATGGAGAAGTAGCCCTCGTGCACCTTCCCTATGTCGTCGCGGAGCAGGTACTCCTGGTGCGCGGCGGCCGAGTCGTCGAGGGCGAGTTCACCGAGCACGTCGTCGCGAACCGCTTCGTATTCTTCCTCGAAGATGCGTGCATAGTCGCCGAGGGCGTCTTCGCGGTCGTAGTCGCGGTACTTGGCGACCTCGTCGATGAAGAACAGTGAGAGCACCTTGATGCCCCGGCTGAACAGTTCGCGTTCCTTGTCGAGGTGGGCACGGATGACTTCACGGATCTGGATGCGCCGCTTGGTTTCCTCGGTCACATCACGATCAGCAAGTTGCCCCGCGATGACCACGTCACCGTTGCTCAGTTCGACCACGTCACGGTTGGCGTCGATGTTCGTGATGAACAGGCCCTTGTATGCCTCGATGCCGCCGGAGATGTCGTGAAGGTTGTCACCCTTGCCGAGACGCTTGATCTGACGCTTGATGCCGGTCTTCGTCTGAATCTCGATCTCGACTCGGGCACGGGGGTTAGCCCCTTTGGCGATTTCGATCGAGTCGAGGTACAGGTATGCAGTTGAGCCGGCTAGTCCCTTGACGGTGATGCCACGGACGGCGATCTTCTTGACCAGCTTCTGGTTGTAGGCGTCCAGGGCGTCGAGGCGATGGACTTTGGTGTACTCCACCTTGTGCGTGGCCGAGTAGCGCAGCACCATCAGCGCGTTGAACTCCGCCAGAGATGCGAGCGACTTGTCCGCGCCGATCTTCTGTGGCTCGTCAATGATCACGATCGGCCGGTTGGCCTTGATCACGTCGATTGGCCGGCGAGACTGGAAATCGTCGAGCACATCGTAGATGCGACGGTTGTCCTTGCCTGACGAGTTGAACGCCTGAATGTTGATGATCAACACCTGCACACCGGCATCGGAACTGAACCGCTCCAACTCGTGCAGCTGCGACGAGTTGTAGATGAACGAGCGCGGCTTCGTTCCATAGAGTTGCTGGAAATGCTCGGCAGTCACATCGAAGGACTTCTTCACACCCTCACGGATTGCCACCGACGGTACGACGATGATGCATTTCGACCAGCCGTACCGCTTGTGCAACTCCATGATCGTCTTGACGTAGACGTACGTCTTGCCGGTACCGGTCTCCATCTCCACGTCAAGATTCGGGGCGCCGGGTGCTGCTTTGCTGTCCACAAGCTTCGGTGACAGCGGGAGGTTCCGCGATCGTTGCACCCTATGCGCGTTCTCCAGCAACTGAGCACTGGTCAGCTCGATCTCCGCGTTCCGCAGACCAGAATCAGGCGTCTCCGTAGCTTCGAACAGGGAGGGGTTAGAGACCTGCTTCACGTTGCCGGGGTCGATCCGGTACGAGATCCCGTCGTGTTTGGGCTGACCGGCGAATACCCCGACCACGGAGTCGACCGCATCGGTTTGGTACTGCTGAACCTTGAATTGGAGCTTCATCTGGATCAGATCGCCTTCACGTCGGTTGCCGGTGACAGCTCACGGAAGGCCTGCTCCGCGTTGATACGGGCCTCATCCGAGGCGAAGGACGAATCACGGAACACTGCCCGTAGAGGTTCACGCTTGGCGATGGTGCGCACCAGCTCGGGGTTGACCTTCGAATCGAAGCACGCGATCAGGGCGCCGTCCTCGACCACGAAGACCTTCTGACTATCGAGCTGCTCGATAGCGATGGCCATGGTGAGTTCAAGGCCCCAGTCGAGCATCACCTGGAATAGTAGGTCCTCGCCCGAACGGTCCGGCTTCACGCTGCCCTCCAGGTTCGAGAGGGCAAGCTGATCGGTCTCATCGGGAGACCGGAGAACATCGGCCATATTGGTTGTGTCGACCTTTAGCGTACGGAACCCAAAATCGAGATTCTCGGATGCTAATCCAGCACTACGCGTCACTGCCGGGCCGACTCTGCGAATACGCTCGCGTGAAATCTCCGCAATATTGGTGTAGCCGGATTCCGCTGCGGCGGAGTCTTCATCAACCCTCTCATCAAGTTGGATCAAAATGAATCGTCTGGTACCTCCGTCCTCAGCATTTGCGGACATCACGGCATGTGCAGTCGTTGAGCTTCCAGCGAAGAAATCGAGAATCACATCATCCTTCGAATCCGAGGAAGCCTGGCCAATCAAGAACTTGATAAGTTCAGTCGGCTTAGGAAAATCGAAGATTCCCCCACCAAGAATCTCATTTACCTCTCGGGTTCCGTTGGCTGTTGACCACTGCTGGAGAACTGATGTTGCGCTCTTGAATGGACTTGACATTTCTTCTACGAAGAGCTTGTGTCGCGGGCGACCAGAGGGGTCGCTCGGCCACAAAATCCGTCCTTCTGCAATCTTTGTTACCATAGTCGACGGTTCGTATCGCCACCCCTTATGTGGAGGAGGATAGACCTGTCCCGTGCCTGGGTCGACAATGTCGTAGTGAAGGTTGGGACGGCGGTCAGCGGTCGCAAGGCCGGTAAGATCGGCACTACGCCATGGCCCTCGCGTGTCGTTGTCGGGGTTGCTGAATTTCCCCATGTCTTTCCCGACTCCCACGAAGCGCCCGGTTTCGCTTCGTCGGTAGGCAACGATGTACTCATGGTCGGTGGAAAGTCCCGTCTTCGAGCGGGTGTCCTCACTTACTCGGGACTTCCACACCAGTTGACCGACGAAATTCTCGGTGCCAAGAACTTCGTCGCATAACCGACGTAGGTTCGGTGCTTCAGCGTCATCAATCGACACAAAGACCAGCCCATCGTCAGACAGAAGATTCCGAGCAAGCTTCAGCCTCGGATACATCATGCTCAGCCAGTCCGAGTGGAACCGTCCGTTGGACTCGGGGTTTGCCACAAGCTTCGCTCCCGAACCGTCCGACTGCCCCGTACGGGCGAGGTATTCCTGCGTGCTCTCAGCAAAGTCATCCGCGTAGACGAAGTCGTTGCCCGTGTTGTACGGCGGGTCGATGTAGATCAGCTTGACCTTGCCCAGGTACGACTCCTGAAGGAGCTTCAGTGCGTCGAGGTTGTCGCCTTCGATGAAGAGGTTCTTGGTGGTGTCGAAGTCGACGGACTCCTCACGCACTGGCCGGAGGGTCTTCGCGATGGGGGCGTTGGCTGCGAATGCGGCGGCGCGTTTGCCTGGCCAGTCGAGCTGGTAGCGCTCCTGCGGTCCCTCGACAACATGGTCGGACAGTTCCTGGCGGAGCAGGTCGAAGTCGATGGCCTTCTTCGGATTCCCCTCGGCGTCGAGAGTTTCAGTGACGACGCTCGGGAACAACTCTGCGAGCTTGTCGATGTTGGCGTCGGTCAGGTCGGGCGACGTCATGCGCAGCTTTTCCATAGGTTTGCTCTGCCTACCTTTCGACCAACACGGCCAGTTCTGCTTGCTTCGTCTTCAATGCACGCCGCAGTTCGACCTTGCGGTTGAACTGGGGTTCGGTGCGGAGTTTGCGTTCCAGCGCGGCGATTTCGCGTTCGAGCTTGCGCACCGTCTCCAGTCTGACTGCGACCTCTGACATGTCCTCACCCGGCCGAATCCCCACGGGGGTCATCGGCTCCAGGAGGGCTATGTAGAGCGCGGGCAGGGAGATGGCGGCCGGCAGTGGTTTTCTGTCGCCGTCGGCAGGTTGCCAGTCGGTCGTGAAGTAGGCGCTCAGCTTCGGGGCGCCCGCGCCGAGCTTCTTGTGCGCGGCGACCATGCGGACACTCGTCGAATCACCCGCACCGCGGCCGATCTCGAAGATGATGGGAAACGGAATGGCCTTGTCGATCGCGGTCAACACCGGTTCAGAGACATCACTGCCCTTCGCGTCGATCTCGAAGACCTGGATCTCGGGGACCTCGGCGCTGCCAGCCAGATTGATCGTGCTCTCGGCAACCTTGTACGCCCAGGTGATGCGCTGCACCTCGGCAATGAACTTCTCGCGGACCGCGGTGGAGACGGTGCCGTGGGAGTAGAACTTCTCCTTCGGTACTCGGCTGCCGAACTTCGCGGCGGTGGGCCAGCGGTAGAGCCGGGTCACGCCGCGATCACCCATCGGCCGGTTCATCGTCGTTGAAGTCGACTACGGCGATGAAGGCGATGAGTTCGAAGTCGTCGAGGCCGGCAATGGTCTGAGTGAGTGCGGTGGTGCCGCCGCCGGTGAAAAGGCTGTCGATGTCGCGTTCCTCGGTGATGTCGATCATCGAGTGGATCGCATCGGTGAGCAGCGCGGAGTACCTGCCCATGTCCGCACCCTCGCCGGTTGCTGCGTTGAAGGCGTGGACGACGTCGGCGAGGGGCTGGTCGTAAGGGCGGCATCCCGCGCGGATGAGGTCGAGCAGGTGCTTGGCCTCGGTGTGGTCGGCGATGACGTTGCCGTCCTCTCCGAGGTAGACGAGGTAGTGCGGGTGGAGTCGGTTGCCCCGGTTGATGTTCTCGTCGGCGTTCACGTTGTGCAGCGCGAAGATCACGCCGGGCTTCAATCCCTTGGTGGGGTCCGCCGGCACGACGGCATGCAGGCCCTTCGGTGCAGCGGCAAGGTCGCCGTACTCCTTGATATACGCGAGAAGGTCCATGCGGAAGTCGTTGAGGCCGAGGTCGGTGATCGAAACGCCGGTGCGGACGTCTTCGAGTTCGATGACCTCATCCTGAAGCTTGCGGAGCTGCTCCTTACGGAATGCTGCGTCACTGTCTTCGAGCGTGAGGACGTTGTCGTCGGCCGTACCCGCGAGATCGGCGATGACCATGCGGTTTTCAACGCGCTCTTTGAGATTGATGTACTCGTCGAGCGAGATGTCGGGCCAGAAGTTCACCAACTGAATGCAGGTGTTGGTCGATCCGATGCGGTCGATACGACCGAATCGCTGAACGATTCGGACCGGATTCCAGTGAATGTCGTAGTTGACCAAGTAGTCGCAGTCCTGGAGGTTCTGGCCCTCACTGATGACGTCGGTGCCGATGAGCACGTCGACCTCGCGCGTCTCGGTCGGCATCGTGAGTTGTCGCTGTTTGGAACGCGGCGAGAACATTGACATGACTTGCTGGAAGTCGAACCCGGTGCCGAGTGTCGTCTTCGCTCCGTGGCCTCCACCGGTGATGAGGGCCGTCTCCAGCCCCATCCCGGTCAGGGCGGGCGCGAGCTCGCGGTAGAGATAGTTCGCGGTGTCGGCGAAGGCGGAGAACACCAGGACCTTGCGGTTACCCGGGTTGATCGGGTGGGCGGCCTTGCCCTCAATGAGCCGCTTGAGCGTTTGGAGTTTGAGGTCGTGCTCCGGGGTGACCTTGTGCATCTCGTCAACCAGTTTGCGGAGGGTTTCGCGGTCGTTCCACAGGTCCCGACACCACGACTCAATGTCGATGTCTTCGAGATCGATCTTGATCTTCTCTCCGAAGGACAACGCCTCGAGGTTCGCGTCGTCCTCGTCGTCCACCTCGAGGTCGAGGTCCGAAAGGTCGGTGCCGAGGCCGGCGGTGGAACCGCTGTGGGTGTCGAGGAGACTCAGGGTCCGGTCAACGGTGAGTTCGATCTTGTTCAGCGTCAGGCGGAATGCCTCGACCGAGCTCTCCAACCGCTTGAGGAGATTGACGGTCATGAGCTTCTTGAGGCCCTGTTCGCGCCCACTCTGGCCGAGATTCGATCGCGCGTTGCCGGCAGTGACGTTGTACAGGTCTTCATATTTGCCGATGCGGCTCGGGAAGACGTACGCCAGTGGCGTGTAGACGGCAAGTGTCAGCGCCTGGAGTTGCTCGAAGATGTCGTTGAAGCCTGGTATGTCGGGCAGGTCGGTGAGCGGTTCGCGGATCGATTTCGGTGGGAGCCGCTCGGGGAACGCGCCGATTTCCGTGGTGTCGTAGAACGCCTGAATGTGTTTGCGCGACCGGGCAATCGTGACGGCGTCGAGCAGCTCGAAGAAGTCGAAGTCGAGCATCTGAAGGATGCGGTCGGTCGTGCGGCCCTCATGGTCGAGTTTGGACCACTCGTTGAACACTGTCTGTGCATCCTTGAAGACCTTCTCGACCGTCGTTGAGATGTTCAGGTGCCGAGAGAGGTTCTCCGACTCACCCTCGTACGCAAGCTGGAGCTGGTTCTTCAGATCGTTGAACCGGTTGTTGACCGGGGTAGCCGAGAGCATCAGCACCTTGGTCTTCACGCCCTCACGAATGACCTGGCGCATGAGTCGTTGGTAGCGGGACTCCTTCTCCTGCGCGTAGTCGGCGTTGCGGAAGTTGTGCGACTCATCGATCACGACGAGGTCGTAGTTGCCCCAGTTGACTCGGTCCAGCCGCAGCCCCAGCGACTCTCCGCGGGTGCGGGACAGATCGGTGTGGGCGAGGACATCGTAGTTGAAGCGGTCGCCGGCGAAGATGTTGGTGGTTAGGTTCGCGTTGTAGTTCGTCCAGTTCTCGGCAAGCTTCTTCGGGCACAACACGAGCACCGACTTGTTGCGCAGCTCGTAGTACTTCATCACTGCCAGCGCGGTGAACGTCTTACCCAGGCCCACGCTGTCGGCGAGGATGCACCCGTTGTAAGTCTCGAGCTTGTTGATGATCCCGGTCGCCGCATCGCGCTGGAAGTTGTACAGACTGTTCCAGATCTTCGTGTCCTGGTAGCCGGTCCGGTCGTTGGGCAGTACGTCCTCGTTGATGTCGTCGAGGAACTCGGCGAACAAGTTGTAGAGGATCAGGAAGTAGATGCGGGCCGGGGAGTTCTCGGCGTACACACTCGCAATATGGTCGCAGACCGCGTCCGTGACATCGTCCAGTTGATCCGGGTTGTTCCAGATCTGGTCGTACAGTTGGACGTACTGTGCCGTCATTGGAGCGTTGTCGACCCGGTGCACCATGTTCGACACGGCATTGCCACGTTCGTATCCGAGGTCTGACGTCGTGAAGCCCTGCAACGGTATGTAGGCGGCGTTGTCGTCCACCACCGCAAATTGCTGCATCGGGTTTCCAGTGGAGTTCGACCGGAATGTCACCTTCCTACGCACCCAGTCGGCGCACTCCTTCGCGATCGCGCGCTGGGTCAGCTTGTTGCGCAGGCGGATCTCGAACTCCGAGCCATACAGGGTCGATTCCGCACGGCCCGCCGGAATGAAGAACTCGCGGCGCTCCTTCCGGACCTTGTCAGTCACCTTCTCCGTCACGAAGGATGGTGAGGTGAAGATGAATTCCAGCTCGGAGATCTGCTCGAGTTCCTTGCGCAGCGCCTCGAACGCGAAAATCGAGAAGGTTGACGCCGCGATGCGCAGCTTCGACCCCGGCGTGATCTCGGTCTTGAGATCGTCGCCGAGCAAATCGTTGACGTTGTCGATGATCCGCACGTCAGTCCTCCGCCGTGTCGGTGTGAACGGAGGCCCCGCCACCTCGCACCCAAGAATCGACCTCGCTCGCTTGGAACTTCCACAGGCGGCCGATCTTGTGGGCAGGCATCGCCTTCTCGGCGATCCAGCTGTACACGGTGTCCTTGGTGACGCCGAGATGTGCGGCAATATCATCAGCGGACAGCCACGGTTCCGTCACTGCTACCTCCGACTCATCGACCGATCGCGAATTGGCCTCCCGGCACCTTACCCCGTTTAGCCCTGTTAGGAAGGGTCTACCCGAAGTTGGATCACTTCAGGTGGGCCGCGGCCCGATTGGTGGCAGCCTTCGCCCGCGCTCTGCGTCTTCGGTTCGGCGGCGGCCGCGTGGCCCTCGCGTCGTCATGACAGCGGCTTGTCGGTCCGTCACGGCGTGGCTTCGATGTGGCTCCTTCCCGGTTGGCCCGTCGTTCGCCGAGAGACGCTTACGCGGATCCGCGACAAGTTCACCAGCCAGGGCATCGACCCGGCGATCGCCGAGTCACTGGCGGTCACGATCCTCTCCGCCGTCGAGGGAGCGGTCGTCATCGCCCAGGCGCAGCGGTCGACGCGACCGGTCGAGGAGGTCGGCGCCCGACTGGCCGAACTCGTCGCATTGCACCTACCCGCAGGCCCCGATCCGTCGGCACCATGAGCGCGCCGGGAGGCGGCCCCACCGAACCGCCCCCAGGCGAACCGCCGGACCGCACGCAGAGTCGACTGCGGGTTCGCCCGCATCGGGTGATGCCGCCGCACTCGGGCACTGTCATGGTCAAGGGCATGCACCCGTCTGTCTCCCGAGACCGTTGAGAGCGAACCCCGATGACCGACGCCCAGGCAGTCCCCGAACTGACCGCCGACGAACGCACCGAACTCGAGCACCTCCGGGCCCGGGTCGCCGAACTCACCGAGGCAGCGCAGGCCCGCGACGACGACGCGGCCCCGCCGGCAGCACGTCCCCGCAGACGGATCAGCGGCCGTGCCGTCGGAGTGGTTCTGCTGGTCATTCTGTGCGCCGTATTGACTCTGCTGTCGGTGACGACCCGATATGTGCGCAGCCAGATCCTCGACACCGACCACTACGTGGCGACAGTGGCACCCCTGGCCGCCGACCCGGCGGTGCAGCAGCAGGTGA
This sequence comes from Gordonia sp. DT30, assembly GCF_049844915.1. Lineage (NCBI taxonomy): Bacteria > Bacillati > Actinomycetota > Actinomycetes > Mycobacteriales > Gordoniaceae > Gordonia > Gordonia sp. DT30. The sequence goes on from NZ_JBNCLY010000013.1 coordinate 104,712, forward strand.
CGACGACGATCGTCGATGCCATCAACGCCCAGGTCGACGTCCAGCAGATCACCACCGACGCCCTGACAAATCTGACGGAGCTGACCCCGGCCGACCGTCCACGCGCCGACCAAGCCATCATCGGCCTGGCCCCGGTGCTGGCCGGGCAGGCCGAAGGGTTCATCCACGGCACGGTGGCGCAATTCGTCGCCTCGCCGCAATTCCAGGACATCTGGACGACCGCCAACCGTGAGGCGCACGAGGCGGTGGTCGCCGCGGTGACCGGTGAAACCCGGCACGGTGCGGTCGAGGTCGACACCACCAGCGGAACCATCAGCATCCAGCTCGGCCCCGTCATCACGCAGGTGAAACAGCGCCTGCTCGCTCACGGATTCGCCTTTGCCGACCGAATCCCGGTGATCAACAAGGCATTCGTGATCTGGCACTCCCCGCAACTCGCCCGCGCCCAGCACCTGGTGAAGGCGCTCGACAAGGTGGCCAATGTCCTTCCCTGGCTGGCGATTCTGGCCATCGTCGCCGCCGTCGGCGTTGCCCGCAGCGGCCGACGATGGCGCACGCTCGCCGTGGCCGGAGTCGCGGTGGTGATCGCGATGCTGCTGCTCGCGATCGCCATTCTGGTGGGCCGCATGATCTACCTCGACAACGTTCCCGCCGACGTGTTGTCCCCGGGCGCGGCGCAGGCGATTTTCGACACCGTCATCGCCCCCATGCGGCTGGCGCTGCGTGCAGTCGCGGTGGTGGGGTTGGTCCTCGCCCTCGTCGGATACTTCGCCGGTGGGTCGGGCTCGGCGCGCGCGGTGCGCAGCCGCGTCGGACGCGGGTTCGCCGCGATCGATGCTCGGCGTGCCGATCGCGACCCCTCGACGGTGGAGAAGGTGTTGTGGCAGGCGCGGTTTCCGTTGCGGATCGCCGTGCCGACCGTCGCCGCGTTCCTCCTGATGTTCTGGCACTACCCCACGGGCTGGGTCGTGTTCTGGATCGTACTGATCGGCGCGCTGGTGCTCGTGGCGATCGAGTTCACGATCGCGCCGGCCCGACGACAGACGGTGTGGGAAGCGCCGTAGGCGCCCGAGCGATCAGAAACAGACCGAGCACCGCGACCCAGACGAAGAATCCGAAGATGCTGACCCGTTCGATCAGCCCCATCCACACCGTGCTCTCGCCGTCCTGGATCATCGGGACCATCCGGCTCGTGTAGGCGCCGGCCACCAACACGACGACCGCCGCGACGATGGTGAACCATCGAAACCAGCTGCGCCACAACACCGCTGCGAGTACCGTGCACACCGCGATCAGCATGACCGAGAGCAACGACAACACCAGATGGCCTGCGTCGTTCGACGAATCGCCGGCACCGGCGGCGATGTCGTCTCGATTGCTCATCGGAAACCACAGCCAGGCGACCCCGACGACTCCGAACACCACGAACAGCGCACCGAGGACGCGGACCCCGACTCGGCCGCCGGCGGATCGCCATACGCCGATACCGAATCCGATCATCAACGCGGTGAACACCGGCACCAGCCATTGCAGAAACCGCTGCGTCGGTGCGCCGGTCGCCGACAACTCGCTGATCGCCTGATCGGTCCGGCTGTACCCGCCGTAGCGGGACGCAGCGACCGCATCGTTGGCGAGGATGTAGAGCAACGCGTACATGGGTCCGCACGCGAGGAGTCCCGTCGTCACCCTGCCGACTGTCGCCCTGCCGTTCGCCACATATTCAACGTAGAAGCCCCGGAGTGGCGCTCACCAGGGTCTTTGGTCGGAATCCACCGCGGTCACGCGGCGAACTCACGGCCCGGGCGGCGCGTAATGCACGACCTTGACCGTGGTCATCTCGTCGAGGAGTTCGGGGCCGAAGCCGAAGCCGGTCCCGCTGGCGCCGCGTGGCTGTGAAGCACCGCCGGGCGCCCCACCGAACACGGCGTTGATCTTCACCGTCCCGACGGGCAGGGCGCGCCACGCCTCTTGTGCGTGCGCCATGTCGGCGGTGAGAACGGTTGCGGCCAAGCCGTATCGGTCATCGGCGGCCTCGACGAGCGCAGTGACGAAGTCGTCGACCACCCGCACCGGGGCGATCGGCCCGAACGTCTCCTCGCGCAGGATCGTCATGTCGGGGGTGCAGCCGGTCAGCACCGTGGGCGGGTAGAAGCTGCCGATGTCGTCGGAGATGACACCGCCGGTCCGGATCTGCGCGCCTTGCGCCACGGCGCCGCGGACCTGCGCGTGCACGGCGTCGCGCTGACGGTTGTCGACCAGCGGCCCGATACGTTCGCCCCACCTGCGCGCCTGCCCGCACAGCTCGTCGATGAAGGCGTCGGCGACGTCGGCGGTCACATACACCCGCTCCACCGACACGCAGATCTGTCCCGCGTTCGCGAAGCATCCGAGGGCCGCTTCTTCGGCGGCCCACGCGGGATCGACCCCGGAGTCGACGATGAGCGGATCGTTGCCGCCGTTCTCGAGCAGCACCTTGGTGCCGTGCTCCGCACATGCCCGGCGGATCTCGGTGCCGGTCGCGGTACTGCCCACGTGCGCAACCACATCCACCTCCGGCGACGCCGCGAGATGCGCACCCACCTCGCCTGCGCCGTCGACGATGCTCAGCACCCCGTCGGGCAGATGCTCGGCGATGATCTCGGCGAAGCGCCGACCTGTGGTGGGGCAGCGTTCACTTGGCTTGTGTACCACCGTGTTTCCGGTGACCAACGCTGCGCCGAGCAATCCGGCCGCCACGGCGGCTGGATCGTTCCACGGGGTCAGCACCGCGACCACACCGCGCGGCTCGGGCACCATCACGTCGAGCGCCGAGCGTTGCCCCTGCAGGGTCCGGCCCCGATGCACGGGTCCGAGTTCGGCGTACTGGAGCAGCGTCGATACGCCGGCGGCCACGCCACCCAGCGAATCGTCACCGGTCTTGCCCGTTTCGCGTTCGTTCCAGCCGGCGAGTTCGGCGGCCGCATCGCCGACCGCCACGGCCGCCTCACGTAAGCGCTCGGCACGCTCGGCCGCAGGGGTCGCCGCCCAGTCCCCGGCCGCCGCGCGTGCCGTGGTGATCGCGGCGTCGACCTGCTCGTCGGTGGCCGCGGGAACCTGCGAGACGATGTCGCCGGTCCGCGGGTCGTGGACTGTGATCGTTTCCATGGTCTCCAACACGGTGGGCCGCGTACCCGTTCTCGGGGCAATCGACACCTGCCGCCGGCCGATACATCCGGCGGCGCCCGTCACCGGCCCTGTAGACCCTCGCCGACCTTCGCGCCAGGTTAAGTCCGTCGCGATTCGAAATCACACGAAGTAGTGACTAACCGGCGAGTCTGAGTACTGTTCTGCTCAGTGGTCGACCCGCCAAAACCTTTGGTGGACTTCGATCGCTCTGTGTCAACGAGTACCAGTGCCAAGTTCCAGCTGGCTGGTCGGCAACCCTCCACCGCGGCGGGGTGCCCTGGATAAAGGACACGGCTCCAGCCCAAGCCGGGCATGGAGCAAGCGCGGGTTCACATATGGGTGCCCGAGGTGAATTCGGGAGTTCGATGATCAACCATGCCCGACCGACGAAGTCGGTTCGCGTCCCCCTGTCCGACCCACACCTGCCTGTGAGCGGACCCCAAAGGCCGATGTCAGCCACCCATTACCTCAGGAGAACGACCATGTCCCGACCAGCCGGCCGATTCAGACACCGACGCAATGCCACCCTCCTTGCGGCCGTCTCGATCGGACTCATCGCGAGTGCCTGTAGCTCGGGGAACAGCAGCAACTCGGCGACCGCCACGGGCAACCCGGTCGACGGCGGGACGCTGCGATTCGCCAGCGCCTCGGGTCCGGGCAGTTGCCTCGACCCGCACCAGAGTCCGGCCGACGTCGCGGGCTTCTATGCCCGTCCGATCCTGGACTCGCTGGTCGCCTTGAACAAGGACGGCTCGCTCCATCCATGGCTGGCGACCAAGTGGAGCGTCTCGCCCGACCAACTCACCTATTCGTTCACCCTGCGCGACGACGTCACGTTCTCCAACGGGGAGAAGTTCGACGGCAATGCGGTCAAGGCGAACCTCGACCACATCGTCAACCCGGCCACCAAGTCACAGTTGGCCGCCAACACCATCTCGACCTACACCGGCACCACCGTCATCGACCCGACACACGTCGAAGTCAAGTTCTCCCAGCCGAACTCGGCATTCCTGCCATCGCTTTCCACCGCGTATCTCGGTATCGAGGCACCGTCGACTCTCACACACGGCCCGGATGCCCTGTGCAGCAAGATCGTCGGCACCGGCCCGTTCATCAGCGAGAACGGCTACACCCCGAACAAGGGCATCGACTACACCCGCAACGACGCCTACAACTGGGGGCCGGGCAACGCCGACCACACCGGCAAGGCGCATCTGCAGAAGATCAGCATCCAGGAGATTCCCGAGGACTCGTCCCGCTACGGCGCACTGACCAGCAACCAGGTCGATGCGATCGCCAGCGTTCCGCCGGTCAACGTCTCCCAGCTCAAGAAGACCCCCGGATTCACCGTCGACACCGCTGCGGCCCCGGGTGGAAACTACAACTACTACCCCAACACGGAGACCGGCGTGTTCTCCGATGTCAAAGTCCGCGAAGCCTTCCGGGCCGGCATCGACTGGGACACCATCGTCGACAAGCTGTACTTCGGGGTCTTCCAGCCCGCCAACAACATCCTGAGCCCCGCCACGGTCGGTTACAACAAGGCAAGCGAATCCGCGTACGGCTACGACGAACACAAGGCCAATCAACTTCTCGACGAGGCCGGCTGGACCGCCCGTGACAGCGACGGCTACCGCACCAAGAACGGGAAGCGACTCACGGTAGTTCATCCATTCCTCAAGGAGTATGCCCGCGAGCAGCGCGACACCCTGCTCGAGCAGGTGCAGTCGTCGGCCAAGAAGCTCGGCATCGACTACCAGATCAAGAACATCACCATCGACGACTACTACAAGGTGATCTTCACCAAGGGCTACGACGTGCTGGACCTGAGCTGGCAGCGCGCATCACCGGACGCGCTTCGCACACTGATGGATTCGTCCAACATCCCGCAGCCGCCGGACCGCTTCGGCACCAACTTCGCACGGTATTCGAACCCGGCCGTCGACACCGATCTCCGGTCGGCGCTGGCCGAGACCGACCTGACCAAACAGTCGGCCCTCTACGGCAACGCCCAGCAGCAGATCGCCAAGGACGCCGCGGTGTTCCCGGTCTACGTCTTCAACTACGCACTGGGCCGCAACAACAAGGTCCAGGGTGTCAAGTTCGAGCCGCAGGCGTTCCCCACGTTCTACGACGCCTGGGTCACGCAATGACGGTGATCGATACGGTGGCCGCCCCGACCGAGGTTCCGCGCACGCGGACCCTGGGCTGGGCGATCGCCCGCCGATTGCTGGTCTCGCTCCTCGTGCTGTGGGGCGCGATCACCGCGACCTTCATCGTGATCCACGCGGGCAGTGGGTCGGCGGTCAACTCGATCGTCGGTACCGCCCAGGTCTCGCCGGAAGTGCGGGCCCAGATCATCAGCGACTACAAACTCGATGATCCGATCGTCGTGCAGTACTTCAACTATCTCGGGCGCCTCCTACACGGCGACCTCGGCCAGTCCTACGCGCTGCGGATGCCGGTCACCGAGGCCATCGGCCAACAGATATGGCCCACACTGCAACTGGTGATCGTCGCCGCGATCCTGGCCTTGGTGGTCGCACTGGTGGTGGGGTTGGCGACCGCGAATCGGCCCGGCTGGCTGCGCGGCCCGGTCACGTCATTCGAAGTGCTGATGGTGGCGGTGCCGACCTTCTGGCTCGGCATCTTGCTGCTCACCATCTTCTCGTTCGAGCTGGGATGGTTCCCCTCGGTGGGCTCGGCAGGCGTCTCGTCGCTGGTGTTGCCTGCCATCGCCTTGGCGGCGGCGCCGGCCGCCCTGCTGTCGCAGGTTCTGCGGCACGGGATCGAACGCACGCTGGACGAACCGTTCGTGGTGACCGTCCGATCCCGCGGCGTCGGCGAGACCGTGCTCCTGCTGCGCCACGTGCTCCAGCACGCCGCGATGCCGGTGATCACCCTGTGGGGCTGGATCGTCGGCGCCCTGATCAGCGGCGCCGTCGTGATCGAGCAGGTCTTCTCCCGAGAAGGGCTGGGCCGCTTGACCATCGCCGCGGTCACGAGCAAAGACCTGCCGCTCGTCCTCGGTGTGGTGATCATCGCCGCCACGTTCTACACCGTCGTCAACACCCTGATCGACGCCGCATACGGGTGGCTCGACCCGCGCCTGCGGACCACCAGATATTCCGGTGCGGCGGCGGCCCCCGACGAATCGCGTACCGACGAATCGCGCACCGAAGAATCGCGCACCGAAGAGAAGGTGACCGGATGACCGCGTCCGACGTCCGGCCCGATCCCGCACCGGCGGTCCGCTTCGCCGCCGGTCAGACCGTGGTGCAGCGCATCCGGCGCCTGCGCGTCTCGGTCATCCTCAGCAGCATCTTCCTCGTGGCCATCGCGCTGGCCGCACTGTTCCCGTCGCTGTTCACCGACAAGGACCCCGATGCCGGTGAGCCACTGGACATGTTGCTGGCCCCGAGCTGGGACCACCTGTTCGGGACCGATCAGAACGGCCGCGACATCTACGCCCGCGTCGTCTACGGCGCCTGGCCGTCACTCCTGATCGGGATCAGCGCAACGATATTCGCACTTGCGGCAGGCACCGCCGTCGGAGTGTTCGCCGCCCGCGGCGGACGCGTCGGCGACTGGGTGGTGTCGCGGGTACTCGACGTCTTCCTCGCCATCCCCGGGCTGCTGCTGGTGTTCCTGATCGTCGCCGCCCGCGGCCCCGGCACCCTGACCACCATCATCGGCGTCGCCGTGGTCACCCTGCCCGGCTACGCGCGTCTCGTGCGCGGCGAGGTACTGCGGCTGCGCGGCGCAGTCTTCGTCGAGGCCGCCAAAACTCTCGGCTGGACGCAGGCCAACATCATCGGCCGCCACATCGTCCCCAACGCCCTCGGTCCGGTGCTGGTCCTGGCGACCATCGGGATCGGCTCGGCCATCGGAATCGGTTCGTCGCTCAGCTTTTTGGGCCTGGGACCGCAACCGCCCACCGCCGAGTGGGGCAGCATGCTCTCGGCCAGCCGCACCTACTTCTCCGTCGCATGGTGGCCCGCCGTCTTCCCCGGTCTGGCCATCACCCTGACCGTTCTCTCGGTGACCGTGGTCGGCCACTACCTGCAGCGACGAACCGACGGACGGAGCGTCTGATGACCACCCTCACCGACAACACCCGCGAGACCGGCACATCCGATCAGCGACTGGTCGAGGTGGCCAATCTGCGGGTCGGATTCCCCGCCGGCACACGCACCATCTCCGCCGTCGACGGCGTCTCCTTCACCATCAACCGCGGCCAGAGCGTGGCGATCGTCGGCGAATCGGGTTCGGGTAAAAGTGTCACCGCCCGCAGCCTCGTCGGATTGATCGGCGGCAACGCGCACGTCGAGGCCGACCACCTGCGGGTCGACGGAAAAGACACCCGCAAGTTCTCGCAACGCCAATGGCGTGGCCTACGCGGCAGGCAGATCGGATTCGTCCTCCAGGACGCCCTCGTCTCACTCGACCCGCTGCGCACCATCGGCGCCGAGATCGGTGAGGTGTTGAACACCCACCGGGTCGTCGGACGCAGCGACGTCGACGCCTGGGTGATCGAGCTCCTCACGAAAGTCGGTATCCCCGAACCACAATTGCGCGCCGCACAGTACCCTCACCAACTCTCCGGTGGTCTGCGACAACGCGCACTCATCGCCTCGGCGATCGCCGCCGACCCCGACCTGCTGATCGCCGACGAGCCCACCACCGCCCTCGACGTCACCGTCCAGGCCCAGATCCTCGAGCTCCTCGAACAGCGCAAGAACGACGGCACCGCACTTCTGCTCATCTCCCACGACCTCGCCGTCGTCTCGCGCGTCTCGGACCACGTCTACGTGATGAAGGACGGGGTCTTCGTCGAGCACGGACCCACCCGCGAAGTCCTCAACAACCCGCAACACCCCTACACCCGCCAACTCCTCGACGCCATCCCGGTCGCACACGCCCGCGGCACCCGACTCTCCTCCCGCGACGGGGTCCGGACGCTCGAACGCGCACCGATCTCCGAAGATGTTGTGCTGCAGGCAACCAACCTCACCAAACACTTCGCCCTCACCGGCAATCGACGACTCCGCGCCGTCGACGACGTCAGCCTGACCGTCCACGGTGGCGAAACCCTCGGCATCGTCGGCGAATCGGGTTCCGGAAAGTCCACCGTCGCCCGTCTGCTCCTGAACCTCGAAACCCCCGACGAGGGCACCGTCGGTATCGGCGGCACCGACTGGGTCTCCATGTCGGACAAGCAAGTACGCCGAACCCGACAGAACATCCAGGTCATCTACCAAGACCCGCTGAGCTCCTTCGATCCCCGGCACACCGTCGCCCGCATCGTCGAAGAACCCCTGCTGGCGGCGGGCGGCATCAGCCGCGCCGAGCGCCGCACCCGGGTTCTCGAACAACTCGAACTCGTCGGCCTCGGCGCCGACCATCTCGGCCGCCGACCCCGGCAGCTCTCCGGCGGACAACGCCAACGCGTCGCCATCGCCCGCGCTCTGGCCACCCGCCCCGACATCATCATCTGCGACGAACCGGTCTCGGCCCTCGACGTGTCCATCCAGGCGCAGATCCTCGACCTCCTCGCCGACCTGCAGGCCGAACTCGGTATCGCCTACGTCTTCATCTCCCACCACCTCGGCGTCATCTACCACGTCGCCGACCGTGTCCTGGTCATGAAAGACGGCCGCGCAGTCGAATCCGGCAGCGTCGAGCAGATCTTCACCAATCCCGCCGACGACTACACCCGCGATCTCCTCGCGGCCATACCAACCCTTGAAACCCAACGTGACAACGAGAAAGTGACGAAATAATGGTCGAGCTCAGCTACGGTCCGTCTCCGCGATGAGCGCCACCCGAGTGGACACCGTCGTCGTCGGTGGCGGCGCCATGGGCTCGGCCGCGGCGTGGCAACTCGCGCGCCGCGGAGTCGACACGGTGCTGCTCGAACGCTTCGGCCCCGGCCACGCCAACGGCGCCTCGCACGGCAGTTCTCGCATCTTCCGCACGTCCTATGCCGATCGGACGTATGTGGAGTTGGCGCTCGAAGCGCAACGGCTGTGGGCCGAGCTCGAATCCGAATCCGGCACCTCGCTGCTGACGGTCACCGGCGGAGTGGATCAGGGCTTCACCCCGTACTTGTCGGAAATCGCCGACACGCTCGCCGGATTCGGCGTCGACCACCGATGGCTCGACCCCGGCGAGGCAACCGAGCGGTGGCCCGGAATCACGTTCGCCGGCCGGGCGCTCTACTACCCCACCAGCGGACGAGTGCACGCCGACAATGCGGTCGCCGCGCTGCAGCAAGCCGCGGCAGCGCGTGGCGCCGAGGTCCGACACGGATCGCCGGCGGTGTCGATCGAGGTCACCGCCGACGATTCGGTGACCGTGCGCACCGCCGACCACGAGTACCTCGCGCGCCGCGTGGTGGTCGCGGCCGGGGCGTGGGCGCAGAAACTGCTCGATGGCATCGCACCGCTGCCCCCGATCCGCGTCACCCAGGAGCAGCCCGCGCACTTCACACCACGGGACCCGGCCACCGACTGGCCCAGTTTCGGCATCATGCACGATCCCGATGCTCCCGGCTCCCCGGAATTCGGCGGCGTCTACGGTCTTTCGTCGGGCTTCGAGGGTGTGAAGGTCGGATTCCACGGGGTCGGTCCCGTCGTCGACCCCGACCACCGCGACTTCACCGCCGAACCTCGCCAACTCTCCGCTCTTCAAGATTATGTGCGCCAGTGGGTTCCGGGCGTCGACGCCGACGCCCTGACGCCGATCAGTTGCACCTACGCCACCACACCCGATTCGAACTTCGTCATCGACCGGGTGGGTCCGGTCGCCGTTGCCGCCGGGTTCTCCGGGCACGGGTTCAAGTTCGTCCCCGCCATCGGCCGGCTCCTCGCCGACCTCACCATCGACAAAGACGCTCCCGCGTTGTTCTCGTTCGCCAGCCATTCTGCAGAAAGGGCAGTCTGATCATGCCGAATTACGCCAGCCCCGCCGATACCGCCACCTACGGCGAATACACGATCCTTCGGGAACCCGGTGACACCCGTCCGCTCTATCGGTTCACCGGCCGGATCAGTGCAGACGGCTCCACGCCGTATCCGGCGGTCGCCGAGCGCTATCACGTCTACTCGGGCTGGTTCTGCCCGTGGGCACAGCGCGTCACGCTGGTCATCGAATTGGCCGGGCTCGCCGACACCGTGAGCGTCAGCTACGTCGACGGCAACCGTGACGCCCGGGGCTGGGCGTTCCGAGAGGCCAATGGCCCCGATCCCGTCAACGGTTTCACCCTGCTGCGCCAGGCCTACGACCGCACCGAACCGGACTTCGACGGTCACGTGTCGGTCCCCACGCTGTGGGATCGCGAGACCGGAAAGGTTGTCAGCAACGACTTCGCCACTCTCGACGCCGACCTCGCATCGCAGTACGACGTCGCCGCACACGGTGGGGTCGAGCTGTACCCGGCCGCACTGCGTGCACAGATCGACGAGTTGGAGACCTGGCTGCGTGCCGACGTCAACAGCACCGCACACGTGGCGACCGGTGACGGTCCGGGTGCTGCCGAGGCAGCAGAGACCCTCCACCAGGCCTTCACCCAGCTGGATGATCGTCTGCGGGACAACCGGTTTCTGCTCGGCGACGACGTGACCCTGGCCGATGTCCGACTGTTCGTGACGCTCGTGCGCTACGACGCCGCCGCGGCAAGAACCGGGGCACCACGACTCGCCGCCTTCGGTGAACTCTGGCGCTACGCACGCGATCTCTACGCCATCGACGCGTTCACCAAGACCACCGACTTCGGTTCGTTCGCCGGTGGCGAATCAGTGGTCGCCGACTGGCATACATCCGTGGGTGCCACCCGATGACCCACGTGCACCTCGGCGTCGCGCTCGACGGTGTCGGCTGGCACCCGGCCGCCTGGCGGGAAGACGCCGAGAACGCCAAGCGGCTGGTCGATCCCGAATATTGGGTCGAGCTCGCGCAGACGGCCGAGCGGGGGCTCCTCGACTTCCTCACCATCGACGACACCCTGGCTCTGCAATCGGAGACCTACGGGCCGCCGATTCCGCGCACCGACCGAGTGCGTGGGCGACTCGACTCGGTACTCATCGCATCCCGGATCGCGCCGCGCACCACCAACATCGGCCTCATCCCGACCGCCGTGGTCACCCATACCGAGCCGTTTCATCTCGCCAAGGCGATCGCGACGCTCGACTTCGTGAGCACCGGCCGGGCCGGTGTGCGACTCAAGGTCGGGGTCACCGGCACCGAGGCAAAGCTTTTCGGGCGCCGCGAGTTCCCCGATCTCACGCCGGCCGAACTCGCCACGGCAATCGACAACTCGTTCGTCAGGGCGGCGTTCGACGAGGCGGTCGACTATGGGGAAGTGCTGCACCGACTCTGGGACAGCTGGGAGGACGACGCCGAGATCCGTGATCAGTCCACCGGCCGGTTCATCGACCGAAACAAGTTGCACTACATCGACTTCGAGGGCGAGCACTTCTCGGTCAAGGGTCCGCTCACGGTTCCCCGCGCACCGCAAGGTCAGCCGATCGTCGGCGTCCTGGCGCATTCGACCGAGGTCTACCGGCTCGGGGTGGCCGTCGCCGATCTGATCTGGACCACTCCGCACAGCGATGCGGACGTGCGTGCGGTGAGCGCCGAGATACAGGACCTCGCCGTGGTATCGGGACGAAACACTGCACCGGCGAAGGTGTTCGGCGATCTGTTGGTCGTTCTGGATACCGACCGGGACCGCGCAGAGGACCGACTGCAACGCCTCGACGAACTCGCCGGCGAACCGCTGGGGACGGACGCCGACATCTTCACCGGTACCCCGTCGGAGCTGGCAGATCTGATCGACGCATGGACAAGGGCCGGGCTCGACGGAATCCGGCTGCGGCCGGCGAGCAACGCCGTCGACCTCCCGTTGATCAGCGATGCACTGGTGCCCGAGCTACGACGCCGCGGGCTACGCCCAGACAATCACTCTGCCAACATCTTACGTGGAAACCTCGGCCTGGACCGCCCGCGTTCACGGTATGCGACATCATCGGAGGCCTCATGACCGACAAGCCGTTGCGGCAGGTGCGACTGGCCGCCGCGTTCCCCGGCGTCAACAACACCACGGTGTGGAGTGATCCGCGCGCGGGCAGTCAGATCGATTTCAGCAGCTTCGTGCATCTCGCCCAGACTGCCGAAGCCGCCAAGTTCGACTTCTTCTTCCTCGCCGAGGGATTGCGCCTACGCGAGAAGAAGGGCTTGATCCACGATCTCGACGTCGTCGGCCGTCCCGACACCTTGCCGGTGCTCGCGGCGCTGGCCGCTGTGACGACCGACATCGGGCTGGTCGGCACCATCAACGCGACCTTCAACGAACCATTCGAACTCGCACGGCAATTCGCCAGCCTGGACCATCTCTCGGGCGGTCGAGCCGGGTGGAACCTCGTCACCTCGTCGGACGCGTTCACCGGTGAGAACTTCCGGCGCGGCGGCTACCTCTCCTACACCGAGCGCTACGAACGTGCCGTCGAGTTGCTCGATGTGGCTCGGACGCTGTGGGATTCGTGGCCGGATGACGCGGTCGTAGCCGACGGTGAGCGTGGTCGGTTCTGGAGCGACCCGGACACCGGCGCGTTCGCCCACCACGGCGACCACTTCGACGTCCGTGGCCAGTTCTCGGTACCCGCGAGCCCGCAACGCTATCCGGTGATCCTGCAGGCCGGCGACTCCGAGGCCGGCCGAGACTTCGGCGGCGCGTACGGCGACGGGATCTTCACCCTCGTCCGCGATATCGACGAATCCCGCACGTATTACCGCGAACTCAAGGCACGCAAGGTCGCGATCGGAGGCTCACCCGACGCCCTGCTCATCCTGCCGGGCGCCACCTTCGCCCTCGGCGACACCACCGCCGAGGCCCACGAGAACGCCGCTGCGATCCGGAACCAGCAGGTCAGCGGGGCCACCGCCATCGGTTTCCTCGAAGAGATCTGGAATCGCGACCTGAGCGCATACGACCCTGATGGCCCATTGCCCGACATCGGCCCCGAACTCGACGCACCGGCAATCATCCAGGGCAAGAGCCGGATCACCAAGGACCCGGTCGCCGTGATCGAACAGTGGCGGCACCTCGCCGACACGAAGAACCTGTCGATCCGTGAGCTCGTCGTCGAGATCAGCGGCACACAGTCGTTCATCGGGACGCCGGCCGAGGTCGCCGAGCAGATCAATCACCGCGTCCAAACCGATGCTGCCGACGGCTTCATCCTCGCACCGCATCTCACCCCGTCCGGACTCGACGAATTCGCCGCGAAGGTCGTGCCCGAACTGCAGGAGCGCGGGGTCTTCCGCACCGAGTACACCGGTGCGACGCTGCGCGAGAACCTTGGGCTGCCGACCGCCTCGGCGCGACCATGGCCCCACGACACCCTGCTCACGCACGCTTCCACAGCCGCAGCGCCGACCGACGCATAGGAGATCCCATGGCACCCATCCCGCTGTCCGTCCTCGATCTGTTGCCCCGATCGAGCGGCTCCGACAACGCCACCGCACTTCGGAACACCATCGATCTCGCGCAACAGGCCGAGCGTTTCGGTTACGCCCGTTACTGGTTCGCCGAGCACCACCTGAACCCGGGTGTGCTGGGCTCGTCACCCGCCGTGGAGATCGCGCTGATCGCCGGATCGACGTCGACAATCCGGTTGGGTTCGGCCGGAGTGCAATTCGGCCACCGGACCCCGCTCGCGACAGTCGAAGAATTCGGACTCGTCGACGCGCTCCACCCGGGGCGCCTCGATCTCGGGATCGGCCGGTCGATTTCTCGGCCGCAGCCGACGGCTGCTGCGGGGCCCCAGACCGCGGGCACCCAGCGGGACGGGGCCAAACAGGGCTACCTGGCTGCGCGCGGCGGTGCGTCACACGAGGAGGACGCGTACACGCCGAACGGTCTGCTGCTGCCCAAGCAGTACGACATCTCCTCGGCATTCTCGAGCAACGCCGTGGCACATCTGCTGAATCTCCTTCAGCAGCCCGGTGCCTATGCCCCGGATTATGACGAGCAGATCTCCACCGTGCTCGCCCTGCTCGACGGCACCTACGTCAGCCCGGAAGGGCTACCGGCACACGCCGCACCGGGTGAGGGTGCCGATATCCAGGTGTGGATTCTGGGTGCGTCGGGCGGATCGAGCGCCGCGGTCGCCGGCTCCAAGGGCCTGCGATTCGTCGCCAGCTACCACCACAGTCCGAGCACCGTCATCGACGCCGTCGACGCCTACCGGGCGGCCTTCCGCCCGTCCGCCGACGTACCGGAGCCCTATGTTGCGGTGTCGGTGGATGCGGTGATCGCCGAAACCGATGACGAGGCAAGAGAATTGGCAACCGGATATGCACCGTGGGTACGCAGTATCCGTCGCGGCGAGGGCGCCATCGCCTTCCCCACACCGGCCGAGGCCGCTGCACTGGAATGGACCGACGACGATCGGGACCTGGTACGTGACCGCGTGCTGACGCAGTTCGTCGGCTCCCCCGAGACGGTTGCCGACAAACTAGAACAACTCCGCGACGCGACCGGTGCGTCCGAGATCTCGATCACCACCATCACCCACGACCACGACGCCCGCGTGCGCTCGTACGAACTGATCGCAAAGGAATGGGCCGACCGATGACCGCCTCGACGTCTCCGGACACCGCTGTACTCGACGATGCCATGTGGGCGAGCCTGACCGGGGCTCATCGTCACCTGAGTGAAGGGACGGATCGCGCTCGCCGTTATCTGCCCACGATCTCGCCGTTCATCGGGATCGGTGACGCCGCCGACCCGCAGACCTGGGCCGACCTCGCGCAGCTCGTCGGGCCGGGGCAGGAGGTCGCGATTCCCGCCGGTGTCGATGCGCTGCCCGAGGGCTGGTCGGAGGTGATCAGCGGCCCGGGTGTCCAGATGATCGCCACCGATGCCGTGGCGGCCCGTCCCTTCGACGAGGCGATCCGGCTCGGCGCCGACGACGTCCACGACATGCTCGCATTGATCGCCCGCACCCAGCCCGGCCCGTTTCTTCCCGAAACCTACCGATTGGGAACGTATCTCGGTATCCGCCGGGAGGGCACGCTGGTCGCGATGGCGGGCGAGCGTCTGCATCCGCCGGGCTGGACCGAGATCAGTGCGGTATGCACCGATGCCGAGTTCCGCGGTCAGGGCCTCGCCACACGTTTGGTGCTCGCCGTCGCCGACGGCATCTACGCCCGCGGTGAGACACCGTTCCTGCACGCCGCCGCGACCAATACGAATGCCATCGAGCTCTACGAGAAACTCGGCTTCGTCCACCGGTCGGGCATCACGTTCACCGTCGTCCGGACGCCCGACCGCTGACCGTCTGAGGCCTCTCAGTGCGCCTCCTCGGTGGAGTGCGAGTTGGTCAGCGCGAGCGCACCGCCGCCGGCGATGAGTCCGACGAGCACGGCCAGTACCGCGTAGGCGATCTGCTCGCCGTGGAAGAAGCTGCCGACAAGGTCGGCGCCCCACGCCCCGGAGGGCAGTTGTGCGGCGACCAGGGCCGCGATGAGCGTGCCGATGACTGCGGTGCCGACGCTGGTGCCGACCTCCTGGGCGGTGTCGTTGAGGGCCGTACCCATCGAGGTGCGGTTCTCCGGCATGGCGTCGACGAGGGCGACGGCGCAGATCGTCATGACGGTCCGCAGACCGAACGACATCACCACCATGCAGACCGCGATGGCCAGGTAACCGTGCCCGACGGCCCACGCCATCCCGGCCAGCGAACCGGCCAGCGCGAAAGCACCGACGAGACAAGCGATCCGATGCCCGAATCGGCGGGCCAGCCATTCCGAGATCGGCGCGGCCAGCAGCATCGTGGCGATCATCGGCACATTCGCCAGTCCGGCCTTGACCGGACTCCAGCCATACGCGTACTGGAAGTGCAGGATCAGGCCGAACATGACACCGGCCATGGCGATCGACGATCCTATCTGCGCGATCGCGGCACCGCGCACGGTGCCGATGGAGAACAGCGTGAGGTCCAACATCGGTGCGGCGCTGCGACGTTCGTGCCAGATGAATGCCGCGCCCGCGACGAGAGCACCCACGATGGAGGTGATCGTCATCGCCGAGACCCACCCGTGGTCGACGCCACTGGTCGCCGACCAGCAGGCCAGCCCGATCGTCGCGATGCTCAAGATGGCGCCGGGCACGTCGAGCCGGTCCTCGGTGAGGTCCGCGCGGCGGTCGGCCGCCACCCCGAACCAGATGCCGAGGCCGGCGATGAGCGCGATCGGCGCGTTGACGACCAGTAGCCATTCCCATCGCACGTGTGCGAGGGCGGTGCCGCCGAGGAGTGGGCCGAGGACGAATCCGGCCATGCCGACGACGATCATCAGGGTCATCGCGCGCATCCGTAGGGTCTTGTCGTCGAAGAGCCGGAAGACCAGCGAATTGGTGATCGGCGCCATCATGGCCGCCGCCACCCCGAGTGCCGCGCGCAGGGCGATGAGTTCACCGGTGCTGCTCACGGCGAGGACCAGCAGGCTGAGCGTCCCGAAGAGGGACAGCCCGACCATCAGTACGCGGCGTCGGCCGAATCGGTCGGCGATCGAACCGGCGGTGAGCAGCAGTCCGCCGAACGTCAACGAGTAGGCGCCGGTGATCCACTGCAAGGCGGTGGTGCTGCTGCCCAGGTTGCGGCCGATGGTCGGCAGGGCGATCGACAACAGCGTGTTGTCGACCATCTCGACGAAGAACGCCAAACAAAGAGCCGCGAGCGGGATGGCCGCCGCGGCGAGAGAGGTATAGCGACGCGACGGTCTGTCGGTCGCGGTGATGGTGGTGGTCATGGGGGACCTCCTCACGGTCGGAGTCAGGTAATGAGTCCGACGTTAAGAAGGCGCCCTTACGTGCAACTGACACGCGCTGACGCGACGCTGTCACCGGCTGTCGGGACACGTAATCGCAGGTGGAGCCCTCAATCCTCGGGCAGTGCGGCGAAGTCACGCTGCGCCTGCCGGTACCACTTCATTCCGGAGATCGGCCGACGCCACCGGCTCTTCATCTCGTCGGCGGCGCTGCGGTGGGTCTCGTCGCCGGCCGCAACCGCGTCCTTGAGGTGCTGATCCTGGGCGTGGATGACCTCGTTCGCATCCGCACCGTGGTGGGCGGTGTCGCAGGGGCCTCCGAGTTCGCGGCAGGTCATGGTCTTCATGGTGGTGTCTCCTCGTTGTGTGGTGACGATGTTGTGCGGTGACGATCCGGGGATCATCGACTGCTTCGACGCTAAGACACCACGTGGTGCGGGCGCTTCTCGATTCCTGATCGATCGGCGCATCCCGTCGCAGTACTGTGCTCCCATGACAACGACCGACTGGCGGGCCGCGCGAGCCGACGAGATCCGGGCACTGATCCTTGAGGCCGAACCCGACATCACCGAAGAGATCAAATGGCGCAAGCCGTCCAACCCCGACGGCGTGCCGACGTTCTCCCTCGACGGACTGATCTGCACCCTCGAGACCTACAAGGACAAGATCAAGGTCACCTTCGCCCAGGGCGCCGCCCTACCCGATCCGGCAAAAGTGTTCAACGCCAGCCTCACCGCCGGCACCCGCCGCGCCGTCGACATCAAAGAGAACGATGCGTTGGACGGCTCGGCGTTCGGCGACCTGATCCGGGCGGCTGTCGCGCAGAATCGGGGTTGACGGCGTAGCACATCGTCGGCCGATGTGACTGCTGTTCACCGCAGGGAAAGTCGTTCACCGCTGTGACAGATGTTCACCGGTGTGACGAAACCGATTGCGGCCCTTGTGGATTAATCTTCGAACACTTGCGCGTCGAACGTTTCTTCGTGTACACTGGAGTCATCGCAGGATCATCCAGGGGGGAATCCATGTTCGACGACACCACCACTCTTTCCGCCGAACTGTACGGGCACCTCATCGCCCAACTCGACGATCGCACCTACAGTCCA
>NZ_JBNCLY010000014.1:0-120965 GCF_049844915.1 Gordonia sp. DT30
TCGCAAGTCAAATCATCCCAGGTCAGGGCACCATTCTTCATTCACGACACGCAATTAGCGTGAAAGGCCGAGGCTAGGCACGCACCCAAACAGGAGAACGCTTTTCGGCGAAGGCTCGGGCACCCTCCTTGGCGTCGGCGGTACCGAAAATGGGATCGGAGATCTCCCGCTGCCGTTTGAATGCCTCCTGGTCCGACCAGTCCTGAGATTCCACGACGATCCGTTTGATCGCTTCCACTGCCAGTGGTCCGTTTGCGGAGATCGTGGCAGCTATTTCCAAGGCCGCATCGAGCGAGCCGCCGGCGGGTGTCAACCGGTTGACGAAACCGAAGTGATGAGCGCGATCTGCCGTCAACCATTCTCCGGTCAGGAGCAATTCCATCGCCAGGTGGTACGGCAGTTGTTTGGGGAGCCGAAGAGCTCCGCCCCCTGTGGGGACCAAGCCTCGCTTGACTTCGGGGAGACCGAACTTGGCATCGTCGGCCGCTACGACCATGTCGCAGGCAAGGGCCAATTCGCAACCGCCCGCCAGTGCGTATCCCTCGACGGCCGCGATGAGCGGCTTTCGTGGCGGCGCCTGGACTAGGCCGGCAAATCCTCGGCCCTCAATCGACGGCCGGTCGCCGGTGAGAAATCCTTTCAAATCCATTCCAGAACAGAAAGTCCCACCTTCTCCTGTCAACACGCCGACGGCGACGTCATCGGAAGCATCGAGCTCGTCGACCGCCTCTGCGATTGCTCGAGCGGTCGCGCCATTGACCGCGTTGCGGGCCCCTGGGCGATTGATTTTGATGACGAGCGTCTTGTCGATCTTCTCGACTATCACTTCGCTATCGGCCATGTCTGTACTCCTGTTCGTTCTTGTCCGGATTGTCTTTCGGGGATCGAATTCCGACGTCAGTCGGAGATGAGGGCCCAGAGGCCGGCCGAACCGGCAGCGAGAGCGAGTTCTGTCAATCGATCGTCCCAATGACGAACCGTGCCGAACTCTGAACGCCACGAGAGCATCCGGTTAGTGTGTCGATGCAACTCGTGTTCGTACGTGAAACCGATCGCACCCAGAACCTGGTGGGCGTTGCGTGCCGAGATTGTCGCAGCGCGACTCGCAGTGGATTTGGCGACGGCAACAGCGAAGCCCGCACGGGGGTGGGTGAAGCCTTCCCTCTCGACGAGTGCGACGGCGGCGTCCACCGCGGCATGAACGATAGCGGCTTCTGATGCGATGTCAGCCACCAAGGCCTGCACTGCCTGGAACTTCGCCAAGGGACGTCCGAACTGCTCGCGCACCGCGGCGTACTCAACGCTGATCGCCAACGCACGATCGATCGCCCCGACGATCAGCAAGCTCCGGGCAAGAGCTCCGCGCAGCAGGAACTCCTCTGCCACGTCGCCGTCCACCCTTGTCTTCTCGCGGGAGCTGAGGTCGCTGAGCATGAGGCTGTGTCGCGGCTCCCCGGCCAAATTGGTGGCCGTTCGGGTGGTCTGGAAGTCCGTCTGGGGTGCGTCGAAGACCGACCACACCGGCTGTCCGCCCGCGTCGGTTTTCGACAGCACGGTCACTCGATCCACGTGTCCCGACCAGGGAACGTGTCGCGCCGACCCGTCCGACTCGAATAGTGCGGCCGTCCTGATCTCTGTGTCACTGGCCTCCAGACCTGCAGTCCGCAGAAGCCAGCGCGCCAACAGATCGTCCTCGGCGATGGGCACCTTGGCTCCCGATCCACCGGCTGCCTGTAGGACCACGGCCGCCTCGCGCCACCCGGCGCCACTACCTCCGCGCGCTTCGGTATCGGTCAGTCGCGCAAGGCCCAACTCACTCAGGGTGTCCCAGAGGGCACGATCGAGTTGGACGTCGGAGGGCTCGCGGTTCGCATCGTCATTACTGGAGCAAAACACTTCGTCAGCCAGTGAGATCAAATCGGAGAGGTCGTCGTCGACCTGTACATCTGTCGAGCTCATCAGCGCATCCCCAATCCTCGAGCGACCACGCCACGCATGATCTCTGTGGTCCCGCCTCTGATGGTGAAACCGGGCCGGTTCATCAAACTGCTGCGCAGCAACGTGTCGAACTCTGGGTCATGCTGTGCTTCGGCTGGATTCAGGTCGTCCACGAATTCTGCTATGTCGCCTTCGAACTTGGTCCCGACAAGCTTGACCAGCGATGCGGCGGTCTCGGCGTTGTCTCCGCGTTCGAGCGCCTGGGAGACCGCAAACGACATGTTGTGCAGGGCCGACATTCTCGCGACGATGCCGCCGAGGCGGGCGTCGCGCGGCAAAGATTCGTCGGCCATCTCATCTGTTGCCTCGGCGAGCAGCGCGAAGGTCGACAGGAATCGCTCGGCACCCGATCGCTCGAACCCCAACTCCGAGGTCACCTGCTGCCAACCACTCCCCACTTCTCCGAGCACCTGACCGTCAGGAACGAATACGTTCTCGAGAACCACCTCGTTGAAGTGATGGGCGCCAGACATGTTGAAAATCGGCCGGATCTCGACTCCGGGTGCATCGAGTTCGACGATGAACTGGCTCAGTCCCGAGTGTCGATGGGCCGAATCGAGGGGAGAAGAACGAGCGAGGACGAATACCAGGTGTGCCCGGTGAGCCCCCGACGTCCACAACTTGGTTCCCGACACCCGCCAACCACCGTCGGTTCGGACCGCGTTGGTCCGGACGCTGGCGAGATCGGAGCCGGAACCGGGCTCACTCATGCCGATGGCGAAGAACAGTTCTCCACGCACGATGGCCGGCAGGTAGCGTGCTTTCTGCTCCTCTGTACCAACTTTGAGTAGAGAGGGACCGGCCTGACGGTCGGCGACCCAATGTGCCGACACTGGCGCACCCGCTGCGAGCAGCTCCTCGGTCACCACGAACCGCTCGACAAAACTCCGCCCGGGACCGCCGTACTGTTCGGGGATCGTCATGCCCACCCAGCCGCGATCGGCCAGAGCTTTGGTGAAATCGGGGGCCCAACCGTCTCCCCACGAGTCCGATCGAGGTGTGAACAACCCGTCTTCTCGTTGCTGTCGCAGGAACGTCCGTACTTCGCTGCGCAGCACTCCGAGCGCAGCACTGGGAGGCGACGCTTTGGGAACTAGTGTCTTACGCACTGGACGGTCCTTCCCGGTGGGCGGCCGCCGGGACGTATGCCCATGTCATCGTGCGGCCATTCTGATTGCGCCGTCGATGCGGATGGTCTCGCCGTTGATCATCGGATTGTCGATGATCGCGAGCGCGAGTTGTCCGAACTCAGCTGGAACTCCCATACGCGCGGGATGGGGAACCTGCGCCGCCAGCCCGTCACGGACCTCCTGCGAGTGCCGGCCCAGCCCGGGCGTGTCGAAGATACCGGGCGCGATGGCGTCCACTCGAACCTGTTTGCGTGCAAGGTCTCTCGCCGCGCACAGGGTCATCCCGACGATCCCGGCCTTGGACGATGCGTAGGGCATCTGCCCGATCTGACCCTCCCACGCGGCAATGGACGCCGTGAGGACGATGATCCCGCGTTCTTCGCCGACGAGGTCGTTGGCAACCATCCGTGACGCCGACAGACGTAGGACGTTGAAACTGCCGATCAGGTTGGTACGCACGACCGCCTCGTAGAGATCGAGGTCGCCTGGACCTCCATCCTTGTCGAGGACGCGAAGGGTGCCGCCGCGACCCGCGCAGTGCACCACTGCACGAAGCGGCGCGATGGCCTCAGCAGCATCCAGAGCTGCACTGAACGCCTCGGTATCCGTCACGTCGGCAGGCACGAACCGGACGAGATCGCCGAGTTCCTTGGCGACTCGCTCGCCGGCAGAGGTCGGCAGATCCACAGCCACCACGGGGATACCGCGTGCGACGAACGTCTTCACCGTCCCAAGTCCGAGACCAGATGCGCCTCCGGTGACCAGTGCAGATCCGTTCGAGATATCCATCAGTTTCTCCTCATCAACTACGTTGTTGTGCAATACATGAGTGGCGCACGCTACTGAAGCACTTCGATGATCGTTGCGTTGGCCATTCCGCCTGCCTCGCATACCGTCTGGAGACCGTATCGGCCTCCAGTTCGTTCGAGGTGATGGATCAGTGTCGTCATGATGCGTGCACCTGATGCGCCGAGGGGATGCCCCAACGCGATGGCACCGCCAACCGCGTTGAGTTTTTCCGTCGGCGCGCCGATCTCAGCCTGCCATGCCAAGGGCACCGGCGCGAAAGCCTCGTTGACTTCGAATGCGCTGATATCCGAGACCGAGAGGCCCGACTTCGCCAAGACTTTCCGCGTCGCCGGTATCGGGCCTGTCAGCATCAATTCCGGGTCATCGCCGACGACCGCCGAGGAATGAATGATCGCCCGCGGCCGCAACCCCAGAGCCTGTGCCTTCTCCTCCGACATGATCAGCAGAACCGCTGCGCCATCGGAGATCTGCGATGAGTTCCCGGCGGTCATCTTGAAGTCGAGTCCGGGGTAGCGACTCTGAGTCTGTTCGGTTGCGAACGCGGCCCGTAGCTTCCCGAGCGATTCGACAGTCGTACCTTCCCGGATCGTCTCGTCCGTGTCCACGAATCCTTCAGGCGTGGCGATCGGGTAGATCTCGCGCTCGAACCTTCCGTCGGCTCGGGCCTTGGCTGCTCGGGTGGCCGATTCGGCCGAGTACTCGTCGAGCTGCTCCCTGGAGAACCCCCACTTCTGGGCCACCAATTCCGCCGCGATTCCCTGAGATGTCAACTGCGGGAATCGTTTGTTGACAAGGGGACCGTACACGTCGGCATCCATGCGGTTGGATCCCATGGGAACCCGGCTCATGGATTCGACACCGCCGGCGATCACGATGTCGTACGCACCGGCAATCACGGCATAGGTTGCGAATT
Source organism: Gordonia sp. DT30 (assembly GCF_049844915.1). Classification (NCBI taxonomy): domain Bacteria; kingdom Bacillati; phylum Actinomycetota; class Actinomycetes; order Mycobacteriales; family Gordoniaceae; genus Gordonia; species Gordonia sp. DT30. Next base: position 4,852 of record NZ_JBNCLY010000014.1, read on the forward strand.
CGATCGCCTGTTGTCCCGAACCGCACTTGCGCTCGACCGTCGCGCCGGGAACCGTCACCGGAAATCCGGCCGCGAGCGCGGCCTGCCGTGCCGGGGTGCCGCCCTGTTCGCCGGCTTGGGTGACGTTTCCGATCACCACGTCGTCGACGGAACCTGCACCGATTCCGTTTCGCTGGATCAGGCCCTTCAGCAACTGGGCCAACAGGTCTACGGGATGGACCCCGGCCAGCGCACCGGACGCCTTTCCTTTTCCGATGGGTGTGCGAATTGCATCGACGATCACAGCGCGGGGCATTGCGGTCCTCCGTAGTAGATGGGTGGCGTATGGCGGGCGGACATCGGTGTCACCCGGCCGGTAGATAGACCGATTGTGTGGAGATGTAGGGAGCCAAGCCTTCGGGTCCCAATTCGCGGCCGTAACCGCTGGCCTTGACTCCGCCGAAGGGTGCGGCCGGATCGAGGCCGTAGTGATTCACTCCGATCGATCCGGTGTGAATCCGCCGAGACAGTTCGACACCGTGCTGTTCGTCAGCCGTCCAGATCGTCCCGGCCAGACCGTAGTCAGAGTCGTTGGCGATGGCCACGGCTTCGTCTTCATCGGAGTACGGGATCACGCAGAGCACCGGGCCGAATATCTCTTCCCTGGCGATACGCATCGTGTTGTCCACATCCGCGAATACGGTCGGTTCGACGAACCAACCACGATCACTATCGAAGGGACGCGATCCACCGGTGGTCAACCGCGCACCCTCACCCTTTCCGATCGCGATGTAATCGAGGACACGTTCGCGTTGCGCCGCACTCACCATCGGTCCGATCTGGGTCTCACGCTCGAGCGGATTGCCGATCCTAAGTCCGCTGACGGTGTCGGTGATCGCATCTACGATCTCGCCATATCGGCTGCGGGGGGCCAGAATTCGGGTACTCGAATGGCATGTCTGGCCAGAGTTGGGAAGGGAGACCCTGGGCAGGGCCGTCAAGTATTGCTGGAGGTCGACGTCCTCAGTCAGGATGGCCGCGGACTTGCCGCCGAGCTCGAGTGTGACGGGTTTGAGCAGGCGTCCGCACTCGGCACCAATCGCTCGACCCGCCGCTGTGGAACCGGTGAAGGCGATCTTCGCGACACCAGGATGCGCCGCCAGACGCGCACCAGCTTCGCGACCCCCAGGCACGATATTGATGACACCGGCAGGAAGATTCGCTTCCAGTGCTGCTTCGGCGAACGTGAAAGCGTCGAGCGCTGTCTCGGGCGGTGGCTTCAGCACGATCGAGCAACCGGCGGCCAGCGCCGGAGCCAATTTCATGGCCGCAAGCGCCTGCGGGTAATTCCACGGCGTGATGGTTCCCACCACACCGATCGGCATGGCCCGAACAAGAGTCCTGGTGCCACCCACGCCTGGCCGCACATCGTCCTGGCGATCCCTGATCAGACCGGCATAATAGTTCAGCAGGATTGCGGGCAGATGTCCGTTTGCGCCGGTGGAGAGTTTGATCGGCATCCCGTTTTGACGACTGACCAGTTCCGCAGTCTGCTTGGCACGGGATTTGACCGAGTCCGCGAAGGCCTCGATCCGATCGGCGCGATCGTTGTCGCTGAGCGATCCCCATTCGCCGCGCCCGGCTTCCTCTGCTGCCGCGACCGCGCGGTCGACATCGGCCGGTCCGGCAAGTGCGACCCGGCCGATCACATCTTCTGTCGCCGCCTCGACGACGTCGGTGACCTCGCCGTCGACCGGCCGAGTCCACTCGCCATTGATGAACAGTTCGCTTCGTTCAATCATGTTGTTCCCTCATTGTCCGTTGAAGTGAGCGGGTCGTCGCTCGCCAACCGCTGCGACACCCTCTGCGAAGTCGTCGGTCAGGAAGAGCTTGCGCTGTTCGGCACGCTCGTGCGCTACCGCCGCCGCAACCTCGTCGGCCAGACCCCCTCGCAGGGTGCGCCTGATCGACTGCACTGCAAGTGGTGCGGCCCCGGCGATCCGCTCGGCGTAGTCGCGCGTGGCGGCAGCCAATTCGTCCGGTTCGCAGATCTGGTCGACGAGACCGACGTGGTGTGCTCGCGGTGCCTTGATCCGCTCGCCGGTGTACAGCAGGTTCATCGACTCTTGCTGTCCCACCACTTTCGGCAACGTTGCAGACAATCCGAAACCATGGTGGATCCCGATCTGGGCGAAGTTCACCGAGAACTTCGCCTGTGTGGAGGCGATACGGAAGTCTGCGGCAAGCGCCAGCCCGAGTCCGCCGCCGATGGCCGCACCTTGAATCGCGGCGATCATCGGCAGCGGCTGCCGAAACAGCCTCAATGCGACCTGATAGAGCGGTGCGGGGTCCATCTCTGATGCCGGCTGAAGGCCGAACTCTGCTCCTGCGCAAAAGACGGTTCCGCCGCTGCGCAAAATGATCACGCGGGCGTCTTGCCGATAGGCGGAATCGCACGCATCGGCGATGGCCGTGATCAGGTCGGCATCGAAGTAATTGATCGGCGGATTGTTGAACTCGATTACAGCGACATGGTTCGAGGCAACGTCAAGTTCGACCGTACCTGCCGACCCCCCTAGTGCGTCAGTAGCCTTTTCGGTGTTCGACGGTTCATTCACTGTCGACTCCTCTGTCGTGGCGACCTTCGGCGACGTCGCGCGAAGGGTCGCGGTGGCACACACTTTTCGCAGCGGTCAAAGTCCCAGATCCCGTCCGATGAGTTCCTTCATGATTTCGTTCGACCCGGCCCAGATCTTTGTCACACGAGCGTCCATCCAAGCGCGGGCGACTCGGTATTCGGTCATGTACCCGTAGCCGCCGTATAGCTGCACGCAGGCATCGAGCACGTCGTTCTGAACTTGCGCCGACCACCATTTCGCCTTGGCCGCGTCGGTGGGCGTCAATTCTCCGGCGCTGTGAGCGGCGATGCAGTTGTCGATATAGGCCTGGGTCACATCGATGCGGGTAGCTAGGTCGGCAGCCAGGAACTTGTTCCATTGCAACGAGCCGATGGACTTCCCAAATGCCTTGCGTTGCTTGATATATTCGATAGTGTCCTCGAAGATGGGCACGACGTGGGCGATGTTCGACACCGCTCCCCCGAGACGTTCCTGCGGCAGCCGCTCCATCATGTGGACAAATCCGCGATCCACTTCACCGATGACATTTGCGCTCGGGACACGAACGTCCGAGAAGAACAGTTCAGCTGTATCGGCCTCGGGCTGACCGACCTTCTTGAGTTTGCGGCCGCGCTCGAAGCCCGGCATTCCACTCTCGACTCCGAACAACGTGATTCCCTTGGATCCTTTGTCGGGTCTCGTTCGCGCCGCGACGATCACGAGATCTGCGTGAAAACCATTGGTGATGAATATTTTGCTGCCGTTGAGGATCCAGTCGTCACCTTGACGAATCGCGGTCGATTTGAGGGCAGCTAGATCCGAACCCCCGGAGGGCTCTGTCATCCCGATCGCGGTGACGATCTCCCCAGCACAGAATCCGGGCAGCCATCGGTGCTTCTGGTCATCGGTCGTCAGGTCCACCAGGTAGGGCGCGACGATATCGGAATGTATCGAGAATGCCGACGCCAGCGCGGCGCTCGATCGAGACAGTTCTTCGATGAGGACCGCGGTGAAGCGGTAGTCCGAGGCTTCTCCACCACCGTACTGCTCTGGAACCTGCAGGCCGAGAAAGCCGTTGTCTCCGGCTCTGCGCCAGATGTCACGTGGAATCCGTCGGTCTTCGATCATTGTTTCGGCGTTCGGTTCCACCACGCGATCGACGAAGTCCCGCAGGGACTTTCGGAAGGAATCGTGGTCGTCGCCGTAGACTGATCTCCTCATCGACGATCTCCTGCCTGGCGGTCGTCGCCTGCTGCATCTGGACCGAAAGCGGGAAAGGATTCGCCTTCCACTCCCCGCACGAATCTCACCGCAACCGGCAGTCCCACCCACATGTCCTCGGGCGCGATGCCGATCAGCAACGACTCGAGCCAGGGTCCCTCGCTCAATTCCACCAGTCCGAACACCATCGGAGTCGACGGTTCGCGTTTCGTTGAACCAGGATTGATCGCCCAGCTGATCACCGTCCCGGTGCCTTCGGCTGGTCGGTACTCGAAACTTTCGTGACCGCACTGGCGACACGTGCCCCGCCGTGCAGCCCGCAGGTGCCCACATGAGGAACACTCGCGGATTAGCAGTTCACCGTGAGCGGTAGCGTCAAAAAACGGTGCCGACGACTCGCTCCGATGAACCGTGACGTACGGAGATCGCTCCACGCCACTGTCGCCGCTCATCGGCCCGCCTTGGAGTGCGGGCTGACGATGAGCGTTGAATGATGTTGCAAGATACCGCCGTTTCCACTGACGAGAACCAAGTCGTTCTCGCGCACCTGCCGCTCTCCGCCATGGCCACGGGCCTGAATGATTGCCTCGCTCAGCGGAGTGAATCCCCATAAGTAGAACGAAGACAGTTGTCCACCTCCAGTGTTCGTCGGAAGCGACCCGCCGGGTCCGAGAGCACCAGATGACGCCAACTCGCCGCCTTCGCCCTTCGCGCAGAATCCGTAGTCCTCCAACGAGACCAACGTCGTGTAGGTGTAGCAGTCGTAGATCTCACGAATCGAGATGTCGTCGACGCTCACACCGGCCATCTCCATCGCGGCCCGGCCCGATTGGACTGCGCCCGTTGTGAGCCCGAAGTCGCTACCCTTCTCCCAGGAGTAGCCGGGATGGCCCTGGCCCGAACCCCAAACGTAGACAGGTGCCTGCGCCAGGGTCCTGGCCCGTTCCCCGGTCGTGACCACGACAGCAGCTCCACCATTCGAGACCAAACAGCAATCGAGCAGGTGAAGTGGTTCGACTATCCAGCGCGACTCCTGGTGATCGTCGATGGTGATCGGTTTCTGCATCTGTGCGATCGGATTCCGCATAGCCCACTCACGCTGGGACACCGCGATGGCACCGAGTTGCTTCGAGGTCGTTCCGAACGCCTCCATGTGGCGACGAGCGGCCAGTGCGTAATAGGCAGTCGTACTGGTTATTCCGCTGGCGACCAGGAGCGCGCTCTGTCCTTTGCTTGCTCGACGCGAGTAGGAAGCGGCGGCACCAACATTCTCCCGCAGCGGAGCGTCGGCGAAGACACAGACAACGGTGGTGGCGACGCCGGAATTGACGGCGGCTGCGGCCGACTGAACCATGGCGCCTGCGGATGCCCCGAAGGCGTTCACCTGGGCGAGAAGCGACAGATTCGACAGTCCCAGACCCTCCGCCAGACTCAGGTCGACGCCGCTGGACTTGCCAGAGCTGACCAGCAAGCCATCAACGTCGGCGAGCCCGAGGCCGGCATCCTCCACGGCCGTTCGAATCGCCTCGGCCGCAAATGATGCTGCCGAGCGTCCGTACACTTTGCCGACATCTGTGAGACCGAGGCCCGCGATGGCCACCTCTTGCGTCATTCGACCGGCTCCGGAGCCGGCTCGACCGATACCAGATCGGCCAGGACGGTACTGCGATCGGCGTCCAGTGCCGGCGACGGTATCGGACTCGGAACATCGAACGACTCATATCGTGCCGGAGTTCGGATCGACCGAACCCTTCTTTGTCCGTCGCTCATGTCGACCACCATCTCGCTTGCGGCAAACTGGTCCGATTCGGCCGCTTCGCCCGTATTGCGCACCACACCGGACGTGATGCGTGCAGCACTGAACCGGCTCATCCAGTCGGCTGTCGTACGCGTCTTGAGAATCGCCTGCAGCGCGGGCAACAACGCATCTCGATTCAGCACGCGGTCTTTCATCGTCTCGAACCTCGGGTCGTTGCGAAGAGACTCGTCGTCGAGAATGTCGAGAGCAACCCTCCAGTGATGCGGCATGTAGGCGGAGAGGACCATGGTCCCGTCTGCGGTCTGATACACCCCGGACGGAGTTGTCGCCGCCGGGAAGTTGCCGGTCCGCTTGGCGAGCCACCCCATCGTGAGGTAGTCCGTGAAGTCGTGCGCATGCAGATGGCAGCCGACGTCATACAGTGACACCCGCACCACCTCGCCGCGGCCACCCCGCTCGCGAGCGAGGAGCGCAGCCAGTGCACCCTGTGCGGCGATGTGACCGGTTGCCGCGTCGATGGGCACGGCCCCGAGCTTGGTGGGCGGGCCGTCAGGCTCACCGGTTATCGACATCCATCCGGTTTCAGCCTGGATGGCCACATCCACACCCCCGCGCTGCGCGTTCGGTCCACGCTCGCCATAAGCGGTGATGGATACGTAGATCAGGTACGGGTTGCGTTCGAGCACTGCCTCGGAACCGAGCTTGAGTCGGTCCATGACCCCTACTCGCGACGACTCGATCATGACATCGGCCTGGTCGATCAGTGCCAGTGCATGTCGGTGTCCAGCATCGGTTTGAAGGTCGATGACAACAGACTTCTTGTTCCGGTTGAACGTGTCGAACATGCCGTAGTAGCCGCGGTCGGGCTTGCTCCCGAGCTGACGTGACGCATCTCCCGATGGCGGTTCGACCTTGATGACCTCGGCACCAAGGTCGGCGAGCACCATGGCGGCCATCGGGCCCGCCACGATCTGACTGAAATCGATCACGCGATAGCCAGTCAGGGGCCGGCTGGGCCCGTTGTCGCCGGCGGGCGCTGAAAACGTCATCACTATCTCCGTTGTCCAAATCTCAGGCGTGGCACCACAGTGGTCCACCCCCCAATTTCGATATCTATATCGATTTTAGGCAGATGAGCAAGCAAAGATCAACCAGTCGGTAGACTCAGTTCGGCTTGACGTCGATTCCGAAGGTCAAATCCGTCTGATCGTGCTGGAAGTAACGTCGTCGCGTCGTCCGCACAACTACTCCGTCATTCGGGTCCACGGACGCGAGGACCGCCTTCACGCCCGCACTCCACAGGTCGCTCGTCGCAGCGTCGATGAGCGCTTCGATCGCGGGCTCGCGGGCCTCCGCCAATGAGCTGCGGCCGAATTCGATGAACGCCAGACGTGAGGGGACGCCGTCCGCGAATAATGAGTACCGCACGATGGCCGAGAGCGGCTTGTCGTCGGTCACGGAGTATTCGCGGCGCACAATCTTCTCTGCGCGCGCGAATTGCGGGTGATCTTCGAGTAGAACCCGCGTATGTTCACGGGGTCCTGAGACATCGGGATCCTCATCGCTCTCGCTCACGTCGACCCTGGCACCGCCGAATAGAGCGGGATGCGCAACGGGACCCCGAAGTGATCGGATCAGCAACCATCTCTGATCGACGACCGGCACACCCATCCGCCGCGCAAGTCGCTCCGCGGCAGGGTGTGGGCCCGCGGCCGCGAACTGCAGACCCGACAGTCCGGTATCGAACCAGTCAGCTGGATTCGGCGATTCCACCTGGAGCTTTTCGGCCAGCAGAGTCGCGATACCCCGCGAACGGTATTCGGGATCGATAACCAAGATCGCCGTACCCACACCGTCTTCTACGTGCACGATCGACAGGTAGCCAACGATCCGACGTTCCTTGTCGCGTTCGGTCACGGAGACAACGAGGTGACGATTGAGTCCCCGGCCGTCTTCAGTGCCACCGCGCCGAAACTCCGAGATCTGGGTGAATCCGGCTTCGCGATCGTAGATGAACGCTGATTCGGCGAAGTCGGCCAGCAACTTTCGGAGATCAGCATCGACGAACCGGAGCCACTCATACTCGACGATCAGGTAGGGGTCGGTCGACAGTCCCGCCTGATTCTCGTGGGCCACTGCCTCACGCTCCGAGGAGCTTGAGTGTCTCACGCCGGAAGATGTGATTTGCGAGTTCGTTCTTGCCCAGCACCATTCGCCCGGTGTCGCTGCTCTGCATGGCTTCCTGCGTACCACGCAAGATCGGAAAATCCTCGGCATGGAGGACCCGCAGCAGGATGTCCCAGTTCTTTTCCCAAAGGTTGTTCCACGCCTCTTCGTCCAGTTCGGTGTCCTCCGAGCGCGGCGGAATGACCCTCATGTCCATGTACCCGAGGTTGGGATCTGTCGGATGCGGACGGAACGTCAGCAATTCGAAGTGATCGTGCTGTTTCAGCAGCGTGCTGTTCGGCCCGATGAAGTGCGTCTCGATGAGGTACTTCTCCATCGGCCGATCGGCGGGATCGTCCTCGATCCACCGATCGATGCTTTTGCGCGGCTTGATCCACCGGGAGTGCCGACCGTAGTCTTCGACCACCGAGACATTGGTGTGGATGTACTTTCCAGCGGTGTTCGGATGTGCGTACTGAATGTGGTAGCCGTCGAGGAACGCGTCCTGCATGAGCTTCCAGTTCACCGGCTGTTCGAAGATCTCCGCACGGTAGGTGACGAGCCGATCCATCTCGTAGCTCGCCAGAATGCTGTCCATGTCGGGTCCGAGCCAGTCTGCGACATCGATCGCGCCGTCTGCGGAGTCGGCCACCCAAACGAACCCATGACGTTCTTCGGCCGGTAGCTCGACCAGCGAGAGGTCATCGTGCTCGAGGTCGCCGAACGTGTCCTCTCGGGTGATCGTGCGCAGCGATCCATCCGTGTCGTAGGACCAGCGGTGATACGGGCACGAGAACAGGCGGCATTTTCCTGAGGGTTCTGACTCGAGCAACGCCCCGCGATGCCTGCAGGCGTTGACGAATGCCTTGACAGAACCGTCTTTCTGCCGCACCACGATGACCTTGTTCCGCGGCATCTGCAGCGTGATGAACATGCCTGGGTTGGCGATCTCACTACCGTGCGCGACGATGGAGGGAACGCGACCGAAGATCAATTCCCTTTCTGCCTCAGCCAGGGCCGGATCGGTGTACTCGCTGTGTGAGATGTGAGCGATCTCATCGAAGGAGTCGGTTGTACCTTCTTTGAGGTGCTTGATCACCTTTCTGACCCTGTCGTTCCGGGCTTCGGGCGTGTCCGAGAGATGCTTCTCGTGCTTGAGATCACTCATTTTCACTCCTTGCGTTGGGTTTGCGGGCTGAAGTGTTCGCTGTTCACAGGGTTCGTTCGCTCCCGAAGAGCACAGAACCGGTGAGTTGGGCCTGCGGGCCTGCGATGAAGAGGGACAGGTCCGCGTCCTGAACCTGGTTGGGTGATTGCCCTTTGATCTGTCGAACCGCCTCTACCGGCAGTCCCATTCCGTGAACAAAGCCGGCTGCGACGTTTCCCCCTGCGGTATTGATGGGGAGTTTGCCGTCCGGGGCTATCAGATTCTCGTAGGTGAAGAACTCGCCAGCGCCCTCGAAGTCGGTGAAACCATGATCGATCATCGCCAATACCGCTGGCCCTGCAGTATTTTCGTATACCTGAGCAACTTTTACATCTTCGGGGCCGTAGCCGGATTCCGCCCATAGGCGCCGCGCGCCCGGGATGAACCCGGACGTGACGTACGGTTCGGAGTTGCCAGCGTCTTCAGCGTACCCGCTTTGCGTTGCAGCCAGAATGTAAGCCGGCGTGGGCGTCAGCCCCCGGGCTCGCTCAGCGGAGGTGATCAGGATCGCGAAGGCGCCGTCACTCTCGCGCGAACAGTCGAACACACGGTTCGGATCAGCGATCATCCGCGAAGAGTTGTAATCAGCTGAGCTCAATGGCTTTTCGAATGCGAGGCCGTCAGGGTTGCGCGATCCGTGGAAATACGATGCCCGCACAAAGGCCTCGACGGCGCTGGCCGGGACGCCTTCGCCGTCGAGCATGCGGCGATTCTTGAGCGCGCCGCTCTGCACAGCTGAGACGATTCCTTGCGCTCGGTACATCGACGTGAAGTGGTATTTGACGAACTCTTGTCGACCGCTCTCGGCTTGAGCCAGCGTGCGGTAGACGATTACGTTGTTCGCAATCCCGGCGTACACCGCAGCAGAGGCGGCCGCTATCGCCCCGGCGATCCCGCCACCGCCGCCCGAAGAGATGACGGAGAATTTGAAGTCCTTGATTCCCAGACTGGTCGCCAGTACCGGTCCTTCGTCGTGTCCATCACCGTAGCTGGCGAAGCCATCGACGTCGTGGGGATCGATCCCGCCGTCTCGACACGCTGCTACAACGGCCTCAAGGAGCATCTTCTTCTCCGCAGAACCGGCACCGCGCCGGAAGTATTTCGTGCCCCCGGCACCGACCACTGCGGTCGCTCCGCGCAACGATGGCTTGCTCATGGTCGTTCCCCTTCCACTTTTCGCCAGCGCAGAACTGGCCAACCACCCGTGAGGTCGCTGGCAGGCTGAATCCAGGCGCGCACGGGTGTACCGATCTCGATCTCCTGATCTCCCACCACGATCCCCATTAGCCGTCGGTTATCGGCCGACGGGATGCTGACGAACGCTGTCGTGTACGGAACTCGACCGGTGAATTCGACGGACGCTGGGAACACGTGGTGTGTCGTGGTCCACGTGTACACCTCCCCGACCGGATCGACGGCCTGCCAGGGCGGATCGAACTCGTGGCACTGCGGGCAGATCCAGCTCGGCGACCAGATCCAGCGCCCGCAGTTGGCGCAGTGCTGGATGAGTAGTTCACCGTTCTTCAGCCCCTCCCAGTGTGGTGCCTCGACCTCGTCTTGGGGTCCGACGGGAAGTGCGACCGGCACTGGCTCGAAAGTTGGTACTGCGTCGCCGTTGCCAGAACTCGATGCAGGATTGTGAGTGCTCACACCCATGAATTGACCTCCGGTATCACTTCTTCGACCAATCTCTTGTGCGCCAGACCAGAGTCACCGACCCGGCTGAAGTCCTCCGCGAACATGAACCGGGTGATCCCTGCCTCCCGCAGTTCCCAGAGCCGTTTCAGGCAGGCGTCCGGGGAGCCGATGACCGCATTCCTTTGGGCGAATTCGATCGGGATTTCCTGCGCCTGTTCAGATTGTGCGCTGCCATGGGAGTTCATGTTGTACGCGCCCCGAATGCGTTCGATCTCCGCGGCGTCGGCAGAGTTCGACACACTCACCGCACGCCCATGCATTGCGGAGAACCGCGAGAAGCTGGCCAGTTTGCCGCTGGTGATGGCTGCCGCCGTCCGAATGTCGTCATGCACAGCCACGTTGACGAATGCCCCCAGCGGAAGCTGGTCCGCATTTCGGCCGGCCGCTGTGACAGCGGCGCGGGCGATATCGACAGCTGGGCGGATCCGCTCGAGGTCGGCTCCTACCGAGAGTGTCACCGCATCGGCCACCTCAGCTGCCAGGGCGATGACCTTCGGTCCGGTCGCGGTGACCGCCACAGGAACCTTGGGCGCATCGGGTCGCAGCCAACGGAGCGAGCTGGCCGCAGGTTCTTCCCCGAGACGGAGTGTTGCTATCCCGGCAAGGTTCCCGGGCGCGAATTCGGGGTTGAACGGCACTTCGCCGCCGCCGAGAAATCCTTGCAGGGCTTGGACGTAACGCTTGAATGGCGCCACCTTCATCGGCGCGAAGCCGAGATGAGCCAACGCCGAATCACCCCGGCCGATCTCGACCGAAGCGCGTCCGCCGTATTCGACGTTGAGCGTCGCCATGGCTCCGGCCAGTACCGCGGGGTGTCTGGTCACCGGGTTCGTCACGCCCGGAGACACACGGACCCGCTCGGTCGCCATCAGACACGCGGACATCTCCACCACCAGTTCGGCGGCCAGATTCTGCGAGTCGGCGAGCAGGACGCCGGTCCAGCCCTCGGCCTCAGCGCGGGCCGCGTCCCGTGCCGCGACCTTGGGGACACACGGGATCAGTGTCCACGTTTCGACACCCATCACTGCACTCCCGGTTCCGTCTGGATCACTTGAGCAAGAATCCCGCGTCCACGGGGAAGGTGACTCCCGTGACATAGCGGGCGTCGTCGGAAGCGAGGTAGGCAATTGCATTGCTGATGTCGATCGCTTCGATCTTCCTCTGTGGAAGGGCGTTGTTGAATCGGGCACTGGCAGCGATTTCCGGGTTCGCGCCCGCGAACGCTGTGTACTCGTCATTAGAGACCATCGGGGTGTCCACTCCGCATGGATGCACCGTGTTGACGCGAATGTTGTACTGCCCTAGCTGCTGAGCGTAGAGCCTCATCAACCCGACCACGCCATGCTTCGCCGCAACGTATGCCGCCTGTCCGGGTAGCAGGTTCAGCCCGAGGCTGCTCAGACCCGCCGTCGAACTGGTGATGACAATGGCGCCGCCCTTGCCTCGCTCGATCATGCCTGGGACGATCACGTCCAGCACATTCCATACTCCGGTCAGCAAGGTGTCGATTCCGTCGAACCAGGCCTGATTCTCATCGCCCGGCGGAATCACCGGCATGATTCCGGCGTTCGGCAGAACAACATCGACGTGACCGAACGCCTCGACACCGAGTTTGTACGCCTCGACTACATCTTCTCGCCGCCGGACATCGCCCACGTAGGTCACGATTTTCCCGCCGACAGCCTTGACCAGTTCCTCTGTTTCGGCGAGGTCTTCCTTTGTCGCCATCGGGTAAAAGACCGTCGAGATCTGATCGCAGATGTCGAGGGCGATGATGTCTGCGCCCTCTTCTGCGAGTTTGATCGCGTGAGACCGCCCTTGTCCACGCGCTGCCCCGGTGATGAACGCGACTTTTCCTTCGAACCTCTTCATTTCTACTACCTTCCTTTTGGTTCTCTCATCGCGCATGAATGCGCCTAAAATCTGACGTTTCAAGAACGGTGTCGTTCACGCGAGACCCTCACAGGTCCAAGACAATTCGGTTTCCGAGTGCTCGTGAGACGCAGATCATCATCGTCGTATTCGATTCGCGTTCGTCCTCGGACAGCAGCGAATCCCGATGATCACACTTCCCTTCTAGAACGTGGGTCTCACAGGTTGCGCATGTGCCATCGCGACACGACGAGTCGACCGGGATCCCAGCCTCCTCGACGACCTCGAGGATGGATTTGTCAGCTGGGACCTCGAGCGTCACGCCAGCTTGTTTGAGCTCGACTTCGAACGTCTGATTGGTCCCCGCGAGTGCCGGATCCTCTTCTTTGGGCGAAAACCTCTCGATATGAAGGGCCCGGCTGATGTCCCGCCGGGTGCATTCGGCCTCTATCGCTCCGAGTAGTCCCTCCGGACCGCAGCAATACACGAGTGTGTCAGGTCCGAGATCGTCGAGAATCGCTGCCAGGGGCAGGATTCCTGCGACATCCTGTGGGTGCGCTGTCACGCGCGTGCCGTATCTCGATTCGAGCTCGTCGATATAGGCCATGGACCCCCGCGACCGGCCACCGTATACAAGCCGCCATGGGACGCTCCGACTCTCGGCCTCTGCGATCATCGGAATGAGAGGCGTTAGCCCGATGCCGCCTGCCACAAAGAGCAATTCACCGGCCGGCAAGAGTTCGAAGTTGTTGCGGGGCTCCATGACGTCGACGAGGTCGCCTACGCCGAGCTTGTCATGGACAAAGACCGAGCCGCCACGACTTTCGGGTTCCCGAAGCACCGCAACCCGATACGATGAGCGGTCCTTCACATCGCCGCACAGCGAGTACTGCCGTACCAATCCCTCGTCCAGGGACAATCCGATGTGGGCCCCCGGCGACCAGGCGGGCAGATCGTTGCCGTCAGGATCAGCGAGTACCAACTCGACGATCGAGTCGGCGACGACGTTCTTCTTGGTCACTCGAACTTTCATTCGTCCCGTGCTGGACAACGACGTGTTCACCGCGACCTCAACCTCGTGCATGTAGGCACCTTCCGATAGAACTGCATCCCTGACCGCCTGCGTTGTCAGCGTTGCTATCGCACACGTGTGTATTGCGTGTGAATGTCTGAATATTCTTGCCGTACTTCAATCTTGGAGATCTTGCCGTGGGCAAGTCTCGGCAGTGGATCGACTCGTTCCACGATGTACCGCGGGATTTTGAAATCCGCGAGCTGCTTGTTGCACTCGTCGAGCACGTCCTGGACCGTCGTCCCGTCGTTGATCTTGACGACTGCAGCGGGGACCTCACCGTACTTCTGGTCTTTCGCGGCGAGGACTACTACTTCATCGACACCGTCCATTCTTCCGATGACGCCCTCGATCTCCGCGGGCGAGATGTTGATCCCACCGGAGATGATGAGGTCCTTTGATCGGTCGATGAACTTGAGCCGGCCGTCGGGCGTGGTGAATCCGACATCACCGCTGCGTATCCATCCGTCGACCAAGGTCTTGGCTGTCTGGGTCGGGTCATCCCAATAGTGCGACATCATCCCGGGCCCACGAGAGAGAATCTCGCCCTGCTCCATCGGATCACACTCGGTTCCGTCTTCACGAACCACACGGAACTCAGAGAAGACCCCGCCCCGACCGCAAGTGTCAGGGTGATCGAATGCATCTTCTGCCTTTGTGGCAGTTGTGATGCCACCGACTTCGCTCATCCCGTACAGCTGCCGGATTCGAAGCCCTTTTTTCATCCACTTCTGCAACAGGTCGACGGGAACGCGTGCACCGCCGGTGATCGCGGTCCGGAGGCGAGGGAACTCTGCGCTTTCGAACTCTGGCGTCTGCGACATCTGTTCGTAGATGATCGGTCCGCCCAGCGAGATGTCTATGTCGTTGTCCTGCAACAGCCGAACCGCATCCGCAGCATCGAACTTCTCCTGGAAGAACAATGTGCCACCCAGCGTCATGGTCCTCATCAGTCCCCATACCGTTCCGGGCGCGAACGCGAACGGTATGGGCAGGAAGATCCGGACGCCGGGCCGAACGGTTTCCTCCATCAACGACCACTCGAAGATCATCCCGAGGACACTCGCGTTGGTGTAGACAACACCTTTGGGCTGACCTGTTGACCCGCTCGTCATCATGATGATCATCGGGTCGTTTGGCTGTAGGTCGAGACGGAACGTGTCAGGCTCGCCGGTTTCCAGCTCACGGATAGACTCGAGCGATTCGAACGCCAGTTCAGGATGGGCGACCGCGAGATTGGTGAACGTCGCCTCGAACGATTCGTCTCCGAGTACCAACCGGGGTGTGGTCCGGGCGACTACCACCTCGAGCTCGCGTTCCTTGAAGCGGTTGTTCATCGGGACCAACACCGCACCCAGCTTGACGATCGCAATCGCAGCGATTGCCCAGTTCACACTATTGCGCCCGATGACTCCGATCCTATCTCCCGGAGCTATCCCCTGCTGAGCAAGATGACGCGCGACCCGACTCGTCCAGTTTTCGAGTTCGCCGAAGGTCACGCTTTCGGCACCGACCACCAACGCCTTTTGTTGCGCTTTTTCACGTGCCCACCACCGCACAGCGTGACTGACGGTCATACTCATTTTCTCTCCGAACTGGTTGATGATTCGTACTGCCACAACATGATTGAAATCGGACTAAACGGTGGCTGGCTCGCGCGAGGTTGTCAGACTCATTCGCACATTGTTCATGCCCCATACCGCGCCGATATGCGCTTTGGAGTCGACGACGTGGTAGCCGTGGATGCGAGTATGGAACTCGTCGAGAGCCGCGTTCAGGATCACACGCGCCAGCGCAGATCCAATGCACTTGTGTGGGCCGACAGAAAATGCGACGTGCCGGTTGACAGTACGAGTGAAGTCCGTGCTCCAAGCGTCGGGGAACTCATCCTCGTCCCGGTTGGCGGCCTGCAGCAGACACTGGACGGTGTCGCCGGCGACGATCTGGACACCACCGAGTTCGAAGTCCTCCATTGCTGTCCGGTTGGGAACCGCGGGTGTATTCCATCGGAGGAGTTCTTCGATCATCGTCGGCAACAGGTCCAGATTGTCTCGGAACTCGGCTTGCGCTTCCTGGTTTCTACCCAGGTAGTCCAGACTGCGCGACAGCACACTCTGGGTGGTGTCCAGACCCGCGAGACACAGCAGGACCATCATCGGTATCAGCCGATTCTCGGGGATCGGCGAACCGTCGGCGAGCGTCGCATTCAGAATCGTCGACGTCATGTCATCTGCGGGGGCGCGCCGGCGAATCTCGATGCGCTCACGGCAGTACGCTGCCAGCTGCTTGACTGCTTCACCCTTGGCGGCCGCCTTTTCCTCGCGCGTCGCTCCGGGAGGATTGAGTTCCTGCTCGACCAAAACCTCGAGCTTGTGGCGGTCATCGAGAGGCCAATCGACCAGACTCAGGAACATAGCGCTGGCCAGCGGGCGTGCGAAGTCTGCGACGATGTCGCACTCTTCGGCTTTGACCATATCGTCGAGCAGCTCGCCCGAGATGCGACGCGCCTGATCCTCCAGCACCCGCACCCGGGCCGGCGTAAACAACGGCATCAATATCTTGCGGTACTCGCGATGATCGACACCGTCCATCTCGATCGGGACATGCAGTTCTCGTTCCGTCCTCGTCAATGTGATCCCCTGTCCTGGCTTCGAACTGGAGAACTTTCGCGGATCAGACAGCACCACTCGCACTTCTGGAGTTCCCAGGACAACCCAATGGCCGTGGTTCTGGTCAGTCCACACGACGGGGCCGAGTTTGCGCCATTCTTCGGCCTTCGCCAAGAGCTCTTCGGGAGTTTCTGTGCCGAAGGCGTCGTAGTCGACGACCAATTGCTCTGGGACGTTGGGGGGTCGAGTTGTCATTCTTGGGTCCTTTCGAAGACTGGTGTTGTTGCGCTGAGGATCTCGTGACCCTGGGTTGTTCAGTCGGTGTACAGGGCTTCCATGCCCGGTGCCAGGTTTATGGTCTTCAGCTCGAAGAACGACTCGAATCCTTCGCGACCCGTGTCGCGTCCGATACCGGACGCCTTCACGCCGCCGAACGGTGCACGGTTGTTGTAGACAAAGTTGTTCACAGAGAACGTGCCGGTCCGAATGCTCGCGGCAACTTGCGTAGCCCGGTCGAGATCACGGGTGAAGACGGCCCCGTGGAGGCCGTAGTCCGAGTCATTGGCCATCGAGATGGCCTCTTCCTCGGTGTCGTAAGGGATAACAGTGACCACTGGACCGAAGATCTCTTCGCGGGCGATACGCATCGAATTGGTGGCGTTCGCGAACACCGTCGGTTCGAAGAACCATCCCTTCTCGAACCCGGCCGGCCGCTTACCGCCCGCGGCGAGAGTTGCGCCCTCGTCGATGCCCGCTTGAACGTATGCCTCGACGCGTTCGAGTTGACGGCGGGAAACCAACGGCCCGAGAGTCGTCGAACTGTCGCCCGGATCACCGATTTTCCAGCCGCTTGCCGCATGGACCAGTGCGTCGACGACTTCGTCGTGCATGCCGCGCGGTACAAGCACTCGGCTCAAGGCCACACACACCTGGCCTGAGTTGAAGAAGCACCCATTGGAGATACCGGTGCGTACCAGATCAAGATCCGCGTCGTCCAGTACGATCGCTGCGGATTTGCCACCCAATTCCAACTGGACTCGCTTGAGGTCGCTGCCGCACACCGCACCGATGAGCCGGCCCGCGGCCGTAGAACCCGTGAAAGACACCTTGTCGACACCGGAGCTTGCCACGAGCGCCTGCCCGGTCGAAACACCCCCCGTGACCACGTTGAGGACACCATCGGGCAACCCGGCCTCACTCAATGCGTCGACCAGGAATGCGACATCGAGCGGCGTTTCCGGAGCTGGCTTGAACACCACGGTGCACCCGGCAAGGATCGGCGTGACGATTTTGGTCACAGCCATTCCGAACGGTCCGTTCCACGGCGCGATGGACGCGACGACGCCGACCGGTTCGCGAACAACCGCCGTGGGACCACCGTCGAAACGCACGTCCCGAAGCTTCGTCGTCACCGCAAGGTCCGCCAGAAAGCGCATGGTGTCAACGGAGCGTGTTGCCGTTGCTGATGCAACCGAGGTCGGGGCCCCCATCTCCGCGGTCACCAACGACGCGATCTCTCCAATACGAGACTCCAAGAGCTCTGCAGCCTTAAGGACGACGGCTGCGCGGTCGGACATCGGCACCCGGGTCCAACGACCGTCGTCGAAAGCAGACCTGGCTGCGTGAACAGCCGCCTCGACATCTTCATCGGTCGCATCGGCGGCCACACCCACCTCAACCTCGCTGGCCGGGCTTATCACAGTGATGACCTGGCCACCGTCGGACGACCTCCATTTGCCATCTATGAACAACGACTCAGTGGTCACGCCGACCCCTCTCGCGAATGGTGGCTCAGATCGCTCCTCAAGAGGCTCGGAACCACGGTGTTTCGACATACATATCGAATTACTGTCTATGTTACGCGTCACAGGTTTCCCGCGCAATAGCGCCGATCACGGGCTTCCCACCTCGGATCGTCGCGTCGGCACAGGCGGCACGCCGGCCCCGGCCATTCGGTGCGCAAAACTCGGACCTGCGACAGAACGCGGGTGCCCACCTCTAGCGATCCACGGTAATCATCGCCCCACCATTGAGTTGAGGGTGCAGGCGTCACTACCCCGGCGGGCCGGTGAGCAACGATCCGCCTACGGGTGGCGGGCGTGGCTTCTCCCGCCGCACAAAAGGTGTCGCAATGTTCTGATCGCGTTTTCCGATATCCATATCGGAACTGTCTCCGACGTGCTTGAATGTTTACAGGTCGATGTCCGACATCCCGACAACAACGTGACGGCTGTGCTGTAGCCGCGAGCATTCACGGACGCTGAGACGTCCTCGTGAGCAACAGGATTCAACAGTGACTTGACGTTTCGTCCTCGCTCGAGCACATGCCACCGGAACTGCGGCCGACGATCGTCACCGACATCCACCACCAGCAACCAAACAGACAGAGGGGTTCAATCCATGGGACGCGTTGAAGGAAAAGTCGCATTCATCACCGGTGCAGCGCGTGGACAAGGGCGCGCGCACGCCGTTCGTCTCGCAGAAGAAGGTGCGGACATCATCGCGGTGGACATCTGTCGGCCGATCGAGACCGTCGACTACCAACCGGCCACGGAGGACGACCTCGCCGAGACCGGGCGCCTCGTCAAATCCACCGGACAGAGCGTGGTGACGGAGGTAGTCGACGTCCGCGACTTCGACGCCCTCAATGCAGCCCTGTCGCGCGGAGTCCAACAACTCGGCCACCTCGATATCGTCATCGCCAATGCCGGGATAATGGCTCACCCGGGAAAGCTTTGGGAGTTCACCGCGGAGCAGTGGCAGACCACGGTCGATGTGAATATGACTGGTGTGTGGCACACGATCAAAGCGGTCGCCCCCGTGCTGATCAAACAGAACACCGGTGGCTCGATCATCCTGACCTCCTCGACCGCGGGCGCGAACGGCTCCGCGAACTTCGGCCACTACGCAGCCACCAAACACGCGGTCCTTGGTCTCGCAAAGTCCGCTGGAAAAGAGTTGGGGGAATACAATATCCGGGTCAACTCGATCCTTCCAACCTCGGTGGATACCCCGTTGATCCAGTTCCAAGAGCTCTATAACCTGTTCCGTCCCGATCTCGACACCCCGACCCGTGACGAAGTCGCCTCAGTTTTCAACTCGATGCATCTGCTGCCTCAAGGCTGGTTGCAGCCATCGGACATCGCCGACGCCGCGCTCTGGTTGGCGTCAGAGGAATCGAAGTTCGTTACAGGCCTCGAACTCCGCGTCGACGCCGGAGCCCGCCTGAAGTAGTGCGCAGGAAACGGCCCGTTCAACGTATTGCTCTGCGATGCAGGTGCTGGCGCAGAATGGACTGCGCGAGTACCTCCGTTGCCAACGTTGTTCGTCATTATTGTGCTCGAAGTCGGGCAAGTGGGCACAAAGCCACGGGCAACGATTGTCGTTCTCTGGCAGCGGCGATACCCAAGTTGGTACCTGCGGTGGGCAACTCTGCCGTCCGCGCATCGATGTCTGAGCATGGCCACCCCGACGCCAGTGCCTGGACGCACTACTTCACCAGTTGAGGCGGCCGCGGCCTGCGCTAATTGGATTTAGCGCAGGAGCGCCACCACCGGTCGCGGTACAGTTCGACCGGGATCCACCGGGCCGGATGTGATGGCGGCCCCGGTATGCAGAGGGTATGCAGCAGTACCGAAAACGCCCAAACCCCTCCAACGCACCAAACGCCAATAACGCTCCCCCGCTGCATGATCCCCGTGTCCTCAACAACGCCACCAATCAGCAAACATCCACGACGGCAAGTTCAAAACCCGTCCAGTGTGAGTTCGAGTCTCACCGAGGGCACTCAAAAACTACATCTGACCTGCATATACGTACCAGGAAACGAAGCCGGCACCAGAGCGCATCGCTCCAAAAAGTACCGAAATGCCACCAAAATAGGTTCCGCCACCCCGCCTTGACGAGGAGCAAACATGCCGGTCATCACCTACGAAGGCAACGGTTGCACCGCGGTGCTCGACACCGAGACGCAGACGGTGACGCTCAACCATTCGGGTCTGATGTCGCCGGGCCATAAGAAGAAAGCGTCGCCGTGGACGATTCCGCTCGGCGACATCGTCGACGTCGACCTGGTCGAAAAATCGCTCATGGAACGCGGCTGGGTACGGTTCATCACCCGCGATCGCCGGGCATACCACAAGGTTCAGCGCGAGGACACCAACGCGTTTTTCGCCGGCAAAGCCAAGCTGGGTCCTTTTGTTGACGCCGTCATGGCGGCACGCCCGCAGCGGCCGAGCGCCGCGGCACCCGAGTCAGAGGGGCGCGGCATCGAGTTTCACGGCATTCGGCTGACGGGCGACACCATCTTCTACGACGGCCGCGACTATCCGATCGCCGGTGCCCGAGCCGTGGTCGAGACGGGCGCTGAGCGCAAACGGATCACCGCCACCCGGATCGTTGTTGTCGGGATACTCGCGGCCGCCGCCAAAAAGGATGAGACCCGTCTGTATCTGACGATCACCCTCGGGGATGGGCAGGTTCTGGTCGCCGAACTGCCACGTAAGGACGAGGCCGCGGCCCGCCAGTTCGCGGCGACGTTGACGTCGGCAGGTGCGACCGCTGGCCCGACTGATGCCGCCACACCGCCCCCGCCTCCGCCGACTGTTCCAGCTGGGTGGTACGCCGACCCGAATAACGCTGCGTTGCAACGCTACTGGGACGGCGCTCAATGGACCGAGCACACCGCCCCCGCTCCCTAGAATCGGCCGAGTTGGCTGAACGCCTCGAAGTCGCGGGCAGTCGGCGTCCATGTCGGTGGCGGCGCCCACCCGCGAAACCGGTCGTTGGCGCGCTGCGCCAGCCGTGCACAATGGCCGGCGCTGATCAGGTCGGTGGTGTGTTTGGTGCCCGGCCAGTAGTTGTGGGCGAACATCGGGGTGGCGAGAATGTCTGCGCGCCGCCACGGCGACCACCACCGTTGAATATGGCCGCCGCGCACCTTGGTGTGCACGTCGCGGAGCCACCAGCCGATGCGGTGCACACCGCGGATGCTCATCCATTCGGTGAGGTCGGCGATCAGGCGGGCTGGGTTGCCATCGGGTAGGTCGGGGATCGGGTCGGCAGCAACGTATTCGGTGAGCACCGGCACGTCGACCGGGTAGGGGCCGGAGATGCCGGAACGGTGGCCGGGCGGCACACCGGCGATGACGCGGCGTCCCTCGGTGTGCGGGTCGGCCAGCGTCGCAACGCCCTGGCATTGCCCGGGCGCGGCGCGGGCCAGGTGGCGGGCGGCGATCGCGCCCTGACTGTAGCGGCCGGTCACGAACGGTCGGCCCGCGGCGACGCGGATCGCTTCACGCACACCCACTTCGATGCTTTCGCCCATCGACACGTCGAAAACACCCGACGCGGGCCCGTACGCGGCCGGGTATTCGTCGAGTTCGGCCCCGCCGAGGAACGGATCGAGACGGTGTTGGCGACCCAACCGGAAGCCAAGCTACTCGGGACGACGACTGCGATGCTCCTCATGAATCGGCTGTCATTCGACTCGGCCGGCACACCGATCGAGCGGGCGCGGTCTCTCTTTCGAGGCGACCGGATGGCGTTCAAAGTGCTCCTTCGCGAATAGCGGAGTTGGCGTCGATGGAGCCGAAACCACGTGCGCCACCACTCCGTGCACAGTAGGCCAACATCTTTGTGCGAGTATGTGAAGCCGACCGCGAACTTCGTCATCGCAAGCGGGACACCGTCACTACTTGCCGACGATGGCCACCCCCTCCTCTTCTGCCATGAGCTCAGGCTCCCCGGTCACGGGGTCGATCTCCTCGAGGGGCGGCACCGGCTTTCCATCCAGGACCAGCTTCATGCGCTCCTTGTCGAGCTGTCCCTCCCAGTTGGCGACGACAAGCGCAGCGACGCAATTGCCGAGGAGATTCACCGACACCCGCATCGAGTCCATGATGCGGTCTGGGCCGAGTAGAAGTGCCACCGCGGCAACGGGAATACTCCCGTGCCCGATGGCGGCCACAGTGGCCGACAATGCCAGAAAAGAGGAACCGGGCACAGCTGCCATCCCCTTCGAGGTCAGCATCAGCACGAGTACGGCGGTCAGTTGCTCACCGAGACTGAGGTCCACCCCGAGCGCCTGGGCAAGGAACAGGACGCAGATCGACAGGTACAGCGTCGCCCCGTCGAGGTTGAACGAGTATCCGGTCGGCACGACGAGACCTGTTGTGGTGCGCGAACATCCGGCATGGGTTAGTTTGGTCATGATGCGTGGCAACACGACCTCGGTCGACGCCGTGCCGAGGGCCACGAACAGCTCGTCCTTGATGTACATCAGGAACTTCCACGGGTTGACGCCGACGAGAAACCGTACGACCACGCCGAGTACGAGGATGAACAGAACGGCGGCGAGATAGCAGCAGGCGATGAGTTTCCCATAGCTTGCGAGTGACGAGATGCCGTACTGCCCGACGACGTAGGCCATCGCGCCGAACGCGCCGAGTGGTGACAGCTTCATGATCCACCCAATCATGGTGAAGAAGATGTGGCTGCTCTGGTCGACGAACGACATCACTACAGGTGCCCTCGCACGTAGCTTGGCCAGCGCGAGTCCGAAGAGGACGGCGAAGAAGAGCACCTGTAAGAGCTCGTTCTCGGCGAACGCCGAGATGGCCGATGTCGGAATGATGTTGAGCAAGAAGTCGACGGTGTGCGGGAGTTCACCCTTGTTCGTCTTCGCGGCGACGGCGTCCGCGCCGGTGGCGAGCGTCTCGGGATCGATGCTGAAGCTGGCGCCGGGCTTGACGATATTGCCGACGGCGAGGCCGAAGAACAACGCAAAGGTGGTGACCACCTCGAAGTACACGAGTGCCTTGACGCCGATCCGTCCGACGGATTTGAGGTCGCCGACATGCGCGATACCGAGGACCACCGTGCAGAAGATGATCGGTGCGATGAGCATCTTGATGAGTTTGATGAAGCCGTCGGCGAGGGGCTTGAGGCCCGCACCCACGTCGGGCCACACCGCTCCGATGACGATGCCCGCGACGATTGCGACGATCAGCCACGTGAACAGCGAGCGATACCAGGCGCTCTTCGGCTTGGGCCCGGGAGAATCGGTGTCGATCACGATATCGGCGGTCATGCGACGACTGTCGGGTACTCGGAAGGCGAGACCATTATGGAGTGGTTAACCAGGCGTAAATGAGCTGGCATCTCACTTCGTCAGCGGTGTCGCGGCTATATGGGAAACCTGACGAACATCCGCGTCGGCCAACTGCGCGACCTGGGTGGCCTCGATCAGCCGGGAGTAGCGGAGGACCGGATCAGGTCCGCACACTTTTCTGCCATGGTCATCACGGTGATGTTGGGGTTGACCACGGGCAGCTTGGGCATGGCGGAGGCATCGACGACACGTAATCCCTTGACGCCCTTGACCCGGAGTTCGGGGTCGAGGACGGCCATCGGGTCGTTGACGGCACCCATCTTGCAGGTGGCTGCGGGGTGATAGACGGTGTTGTGGGTTCTGTGGAAGTAGTCGATGAGCTCGTCGTCGGTGACCGCGTCCGGGCCTGGCGCCAGTTCACGCGTGATCCAGTCGCCGAGCACGCTCTGGGCGCCGATCTCGCGGGCGAGCTTGATACCGGCCAGCATGACGCGCTCGTCGCGGCCATCGGAGTCGGTGAAGTAGCGGGGATCCACTTTCGGGCGGTCCCGGAAGTCGCGGCTGCGCAATCGGACGGTTCCGCGGGAAAGTCCTTGCGTCACATTCGGTGTCAGGCAAAATCCGTTTTCGGTGGTCGGATAGCCCCAGCGCAGGGTGTTCATGTCGAAGGGCACGCTGCCGTAGTGCATCATCAGATCGGAGTGATCGAGTCCGTCTTCGGTGGTCGCGAACAGTCCGATCTCCCACCACTGGGTGGACTCGGTGACCATCGGTCGACCGGCTTCCCAGAACACCAGCCCTTCGACGTGGTCGTCGAGATTCGAACCGACGCCGGGTGCGTCGACCTTCACCCGAACACCGACGTCGGCGAGATGATCGCTGGGCCCGATACCGCTGAGCATCAACAATTTCGGCGTGTCGATTGCACCTGCGGTGACGATCACCTCACGTTTCGCGGACACGGTATCGTAGCCGGTGAGGTCGGGTCGCTGATACCGAACCCCGGTGGCACGCAGATCATCGTCGATGAGGACCTCACTGATCCAGCTGTCGGTGAGCACGGTCAGATTCTTACGTGTGCCGAGGATCGGATGCAGATAGGCGTGCGAGGTCGACATACGTTCGCCGGCCTCGTTCGCATTGATCTGTAGCCAGCCTGCGCCGTTGAGATGCCACTCGTCGCGATTGAACTGCACTGTCGGCAGACCACATTTGGCTGCGGCATCGAGAACGGCTTGACCGCATGGGTCGTTCGGCGGTACATCACGCAGCCGCACCGGCCCGTCGTGGCCGTGTGCGTAGCCCTGATAGGTGCCATCAGCGACGTTGTTCTCCACTCGCGACACATACGGCAGGACACCTTCTGGACCCCAGCCGGCAGCTCCTGCCGTCTCCCAGTCGCGCAGACCTTGGGCCAAGGGCCAGAACGCAATACAGGAGTTGTGCGACGAGCACCCGCCGAGCACCTTGGCGCGTGCGTGGCGCATGAAGCTGTTGCCCTTTGCCTGCGGCTCGATCGGGTAGTCCCAGTCGTAGCCCGAGTCGAGCAGATGCATCCACTCGGCCAGGACCAGGATGTTCTGATCGTCGACATCGCTGGGTCCTGCCTCGATGAGACACACCGTCATTTCAGGATCTTCCGAAAGTCGCGCCGCCAGGACGCATCCAGCGGTACCGCCACCGGCAATGACATAGTCGAAGGTCGATGTCATGGCCACTTCTACTTCTCGATGATCTGGCTGTCGAGGATCGGTTCGATGTCGATGGGACCCGACGAGTGCGACGCCAAGACACCGATGTGTCTGCGGCCCTTGACGAGATACCAGATGAGGCCCGCGCCGAAGATGACACCGATGTAGACGAATGCTCCCCACGTGTTGTACCAGGGGGTGCCGTAGATGACACTGCGCGGCCATGCCAGGTTGAGCGCCATCCCGATACCCCACAGCACCGCAACGGTATTCACCACAACACCCCAGCGGCCCATGCTGAAATAGCCGCCGGACTTGAGGTCCTTCGGCGGCCACTCACCACGGAATCGCATGGCGAGCATGGGCCCCGTCACCAAGAGATATGCGAGGTAGATCATGATGATCGCGATCGAGGTGAGGACTGTGAAGATGTTGGGCTGGTTGATGTTGATGACCAGGATGATCACCGAGACGAGCCCGACGACACATGCGGGAACGACGGGCGTCTGCCGTTTCGGCGAGACGGTCGCGAGACGTTCGCCGAAGGGCAGCGCGTTGTCGCGGGCCATCGCGAACATCAGCCGGATCGCCGCGGTGTGTACGGCCAGCGAACAGACGACGACCGCAACGACGATGGCGACCAGGAAGATCTTTCCCAGTGGACCCCACATCACCGACCCGACGATGTACTGCAGGCTGCCGGACTGCTCGCCTAGCTTGGGATCGTTGATATCGGGTGCGGCCATGATCGCGAAGACCAGGATCGCACCGCCGATCACGAAGGATGCGAGGATGGCCCGCAGGATCGCCTTGGGTGCGGTACGCCGGGGATCGAGGGTCTCCTCGCCGAGTGAACTGGCCGTGTCGAATCCGTACATCACATAGCCGGATGCCAGCGACGCCACCAGGAAGGCGCCGAGGTAACCACCGCTCTGCCCGGCGCCGTAGCCGTGGGTCGAGAAGAAGACCTGAGGTCCGCGGGTGATGTTGCACGCCAGGATGATCGCGATCAGAACGGCCGCGATCAGTTCGATGAACACGCCGACGCTGTTGATCAGCGCCATCAGTTTCACACTCCACGCATTGACCGCGGTCGTGAATGCGATGAGGATGCCACCGAGGATCACCGCGTTGACGGCTGCATCGGTGGTGTCGTCGGCGCTGCCGTACAACTGGAATCCACTCCACAGACGCGGCAGGTTCAACTGCAATGCGAGTACGACGGCTGAGAGGGTGACCACCGATGCGGTGAACATCAGCCAGCCCGCCGACCACCCCACGAACTGGGTGCCGAGCCGTTTGGCCCAGTTGTACACCGATCCCGCTACCGGATATTTTGCCGCAAGCTCCATGAAACATAGTGCGACACAAAGCTGTCCAATGAAAACCATCGGCCATGACCAGAGGTAGCCGGGACCGGCGTTGCCGTAGCCGACGTAGAAGAGCTGAAACGTGCCGGTGAGGATGGAGATGTAACTGACGCCTGCGGCGAAGCTGGCGAACTTGCCGATACTGCGGTCGAGGGATTCCTTGTAGCCGAAGTCCTCCATTCCGCTGGAGTTGTCAGTAGCTGCTACCGGGGCCGGTGGTGTCGGCGCGGGTGGTGTGGTCATCGCTCGTCTTCCGTCTCGGTGAACCACCGCGACGCCGACGGCGCAGTGTTGTGCCAGATATGTTTGGTCTCTTGGTATTCCGCAAGTCCGGTTGGACCGAGCTCGCGGCCGTTGCCGGACTTGCCATAGCCGCCCCACTCGGCTGCGGGTGTGTAGTAGCCGAAATCGTTGAGCCACACCGTGCCGTGCTGCAATCCGCGCACCATCCGCTCACCACGCGCCGCATCGGAGGTCCGTACCCCGGCGGCCAGCCCGTAGGTGGTGTCATTGCCCAGCGCAAGGGCTTGCGCCTCGGTGGTGAATCGCTCGACGGTGAGAATCGGACCGAACGTCTCTTCGGCGACGATCCGCATCGACGAATTGCATCGGTCGAAGATGGTGGGGGCGAAGAAGTATCCGCCCGGGTGTAGATCGTCTCGGTCGGGACGTCCGCCACCACAACGCAATACCGCTCCTTCTGCGATTCCGGAGGCGACGTAGTCGGCCATCTTGTTCAACTGCGCCTGTGATACGAGCGGGCCGGTGGTGCTGGCGGGGTCGAGACCGTCGCCCATCCGGATTTGGTTTGCACGTCGCACGAGTTCGTCGACGAGACTGTCGGCGATCGACTCTTCGACGATCAGCCGGGTGCCGGACGAGCACACCTGGCCCGAGTGCAGGAACACACCGGTGAGGACCTGGTCGACCGATGATTCCCAGTCGGCGTCGGCGAACACGATGTGCGGGTTCTTGCCGCCCAACTCCACGGCAACCTTGGTCACGTGTTTGGCGGCGGTCTCGGAAATGGTGGTGCCGGTGGCCAATCCGCCGGTGAACGAGATGAAGTCCACGTCGGGGTTGTCGGTGAGCGCCCCGCTGAGCCGTGCACCGGATCCCTGAACGAGGTTGAGGACCCCGGGCGGCACCCCGGCCTCCTCGCAGAGCCGGACGAAGGCGATCGTCGAGAGTGGGGTCACCTCACTGGGTTTGGCGACCATCGTGCATCCCGCGGCCAGCGCGGGAGCGATCTTCCACGAGATCTGCAGAAGTGGATAGTTCCACGGCGCGATCAGAACGCAGACCCCGATCGGTTCGTGCACCACCCGGCTGATCACCGCGGGATTGCCGACATCGACGACACGATCGGCGTCGACCTCGACCAGCGAGGCGTAGTAGCGGAACACCGATTCGACGTCGTCGATGTCGATCTCACTCTCGACGAGGGTCTTTCCGGTGTCGAGGGTCTCGATGCGCGACAACTCCGCCTTGTCGCGGACGAGAAGGTCGGCGATACGGCGCAACAGCGCGGCACGCTCGGATACCGGTGTCGCCGACCATTCGCCGGCGTCGAAGGTGGCGCGGGCAGCGCCGACGGCGGCACGCGCGTCGTCGGGCGAGGCCTCGTCGACGACCGTGAGTGTGTGCCCCGTAGCGGGATTGACGAGGGCGCGGGTGCCGCCGTCAGACGGATGACGCCACTCGCCACTGATGTAGAGGTGCGCATCCCCGATCAGTGGAGAACTCGTGACCGCAGCGCCTGCCGCCGTGATGTCGGTCATGGCGTACCTCATTCCCTCCGACGTTCTGTGGCACACGACAAGGTGCAGACGCGTGTGATCGTGCTGGAGTATGGCCGGATCGAAAAGATCCAGCCGAGTGCTCAACCTACCGTGTGGAGCCCGTGTATGCGGGGTCTCATGGGATTCACTCGGCATCTCGACGCCGAATGCAAGGACCCTGACATCCGGTTCGTCCGATTCCCGATTCCCGGTGCCTTCGGCGGGGGCTCCGGACGGCCGCGAGTGCTGATACGGATCCACAACCTGCAGCTATAGCGACGGTTGAACCGATAATCGTCTCGACCGTCGCTATAGCTGCAGGTTGTGGACGGCTACGGGGCCGAGTGGTGGTCGTGCCACTTCCCTTTCACCAGGATCAGATCTGGCAACCCCTTTCGGCTGCCGCCATACCACCTACCGGCAGTCAAGGTGCCGGACGTCGACTGTCGCGGGCGTAGTGGTGTGAATGTGACAGCCCTGTTGGTCGGTGAGGGTCACCGGCCCGCCCGCGGCCGAGACATACAGCCGGTCCTGATCACGCCGGAACCGGACGATCTGATTCGGTCCGGTGTCAAAGCGATATCGGAAACCCCAGAGTTCTCCGTTCGTGGCGACGGTGTCGTTCGTCCATGTGGTCGGATGTTCGGGAACAGGCGCGAAAAGATCCCAGGCGATCGCATCGCGCAATTCCGGCCGGAAGTTGTGGAAGTCATGGATTCCCGGCCCCCGCCTGCTCGTGGTCGACACTCCGGCCGTGCGTAGCGCGGCCCGATAGGATTCGAATCCGGGCCGGATCAGGCCGACCTCCGTGGGCAGGTCACTCGCGATGTTGTTGTCGGTGGGTTCCCCGTCGTCGGTCGGAACGCCATTGCCGGAGGCGATGAACACACGTGTGTTCTGGAGATTCGCCGCCAGACGCACGGGGTTGTGTCCATGGGCGTAGAAGCTGTCGAACGGGCCGTAGACCGAGGTCAGATCGAACGGGCCGTGCGCGTTGACCTGCGCAACCAGACCCATCACGTTCGGCTGTCCGGGGAGGAGGTTGATGTCGGTGAGACCGGAGAGAGTCGCGACCGAGCCGAAGAAGTCCGGCAGGCGTCCGCCCAGATAGGCCGCGCCGAGCCCACCCATCGATACGCCCGCGATCGCGTGCCACCGGCGTTCCTCCCGGATGGGATAGCGTTTGACGATCTCGGGGATGACCACGTCGAGGTAGTAGCTCTCCCACGACGGGCTCCCACGCCGGCCGCCATTCCACCAGTCCGTATAGAACCCGGTCGCCCCTTCGGGCATCACGATGATCCCGGGAAAACCGTCGGCGGTTGTCTGGATACGTCCGAGTACCGGATCCGACCAGGTTCGATAGTCGCTGCTCGCCCCGGCGAGCAGCACCAGCAAGGGGTATTTCTTGGTCGGCGTGTATCCCTTGGGCAGCAGCACCGTGGCACGTGGCGGTCCCGGATATGCCGGCGAATGTCGGGCGTTGAGTACCGACCCCAGCCATTTGTCCGGGATCTGGCCCGGCTGTCCGGGAATCGTGATCTCGACGAGCCGATTCGCGGGTGCGGCGCGCGCCATCCCGACGCCGAGAACACCCATCGTCGTGGACACCGCGAGGACGCACGACATCGCCACCGCCGTGCGATATCTCGTGCGTGCCGATTCGTCAGCTCCCGTCCGATTCCCGTTCCGATGAACCCAGGACCACATCCGAGCCTCCACTGGTGTGAGTGTGCTGTGTCATGCCCTCGCAAAGCCCTGCGCCATCATGGCGCCGTACAGCGCTGCGGTCTGCTCGACGTCGAGATCGTTGGTCTCGTCCAAGACGACGCGCACGGCCGCGTCGCACGACGCCATGAACAGCTCGATCAGCGCCGGGAGCTTGTTCTCGAGGTTCTCGGTCTGCCACCACCGCCGCATCGCCGGTGCGATCCACGCCGTTGCCGCGTCGGACACGGTGCGGCGGCCGGCCACCACCTTCCGGCCGATCTCGGAGTCGTGTTGGGCGTCAAAGATGATGCGCCAGGCCGATGGTCGCCTGTCGACAGCGGTCAGGAGCGCTCGATAGCCGTCGACGAACACCTTCTCCGGGTCGTCGCCACGTGCACCATGAAGGGCGGCGAGGACCTCGCCCAGCAATACCGTCTTCTCCCGGTCCAGGAGCGCCTCGACAAGCTGGTCGCGGTCGGGATAGCACGCGTAGACGACCGGACGGGTCACCCCCATACGAGTCGCCACCGCGGCAATGCTGATCGCGGCGACACCGTGTTCGACGCCGATGGCGAGGGCAGTGTCGAGGACCACCGGCCGTCTCCGTTCCGGACCGAGATGCGCGGCCCGCTCTCGGGACGCCGGGGTTCGAGTTGCCATGGGGCCCAGACTATCAAGCATTCCTACACCCCCGAAGGTTTCGGGTCCGTCGGGACGGGTCGACCGTGGCGCCGTCATGTGAGGGGCCGGTTCGTCGGGAGATTGAGGTAGCTCGGGGCCCGTGGGTCGATGGCGATGGTCTGCGGTCGCAGCTGCGATTCGATGAGTAGCGCGGGAATCATCATCCCCTTGGGGAAGTTCGAGGCGAAGACATCCACCCGCAATCGATGTCCGGGTTGCAGCACGAAGTCGGTCGGGGTGAAGGCGATGTCCAAGACGGTGGGCTGCCCTGGGACAACCGGTCGTCGGTCGTCCAGCGCCGTGAGCGGAACCGGCTTCGTGTAGTCCCCGCCGGCCGAGCGCGTACTGCGGGATTCGTCGATCGCGCGAAGGGACGCCGTCAGCTGACCCGACGCCACCACCGTCGACTGTCTGTTCGGCGCAACATCGTTCAGGGTTGCGGTGAAGTAACCGTCGGTCGCATCCATCGTCGTGTTCAGGTGCAGACTCACCGGCCCGGAAGCCATCGTCGGGACCGTCACCGGCCCGGAGGTGAACACGGCGGCGGCGACCTCCGAAACGCGGGCGTCCTTGGCACACCCGTCGATGAAACCCGCTGCGCCCGCGGTTCCCTGAGCGGCATCCCGCGAACACACCGTGGACAGCCCTGGAGCGATGACCGCGCTCGCCCCGTGACGTGGTACCGACGTCGACAACGAGCCGTCGAAGGCAACGATTCCCGTCGTCCCGCTGCGGACGCCCGTCAGGTACTGGCGTCGATAGGCCATCTGCGCACGTGGATAGCTCGTTGAGCTCGTCCAGGCCCCACCTTGTTGATACAGGGTGGCGGGACTGTAGCGGTCGATGCCGTTGTCGATACCTTTGAGCCACTTGTCGAACCACGCGCGCTGTAGGACATCCAACCGCGGCGGCGCGCCGTTCGATCCCAGGCCCGAGCCGATCGTCGAGTGGTACCAGTCCCCCATCAGCAGCTTCTTCTGCGAGTCGGGCAGCCGGATCGCCGCGATGACGTCGGGTTCTGAGTTGGTGAACAGATCATGCCATCCGCCGATCAGGAAGGTGGGTACGCCGATACGGTCGGGGTGACCGAGAATCCCTTGGCGGAACGGATGATTCGGGTCGATCACATCCCTCACGTCCGGCGGGATGTCGTGAACACTCGCGGTGAAGAATGCCCGCAGCAGGGTGTCGAAGAAGGTGATCGGACTGGCGACCCGATCGGCGAGCCATTGCCAATCGAATCGCCCCGTGGCGATCGACTGCAAGTCCGGCAACCATTTCAGGGTGTCGATCGAAGCGACCCACAGTGGGATGAAACCGACCGCGATCCCACCGCCGGGAGCGATGACGTCCTGGACCACGTCACTGCCCGGGGCGGCAGCGAACACCGCCTTGATCGCCGAGACCGGCTGTTGGGCGCCTTGAAGCGCATTGATCGCCCCGTAGGAGAGCCCGGTGGCACCGACCATGTTCGTCGACCACGTCTGCCTCGCCGCCCAGAGACTGACCTCGGCGACGTCATCCTGTTCACGCTGACCCGCCCCATCCCATACCCCTTGGGAGAATCCGGTACCTCGGACGTCCACGACGACCTGGACGTATCCGGACTTGACCAGTTGTCGATCAACGGCGACCGTACGGGCCACACCGCCGGTCAGCATCCGGATCTGCTCGCCCATCCCCGACAGCGGCGTGCCGGCCAGGTCGAACAGATCGAATCGATTGATCACCCTGGTGATCGAGTCGTAGAGCCCTGGGATCGACGTGGCCGACTCCATCAGCATGTACAGGAGCTTGGTGTACGGCGTCATATTGATGATCGTCGGCAGCGGCTTGCTGACCACCCTCCCCGCCGAGTCCATCGGGCGATACACGTTAGCCTTCAAGATGGTTCCGTCGCTCATCCGGATCGGCACATCCCAGTCGATATGGACATCCGAGTACTTCTGTGGGCCGTCGGCGGTCGCGGTCCACTCTGCGGCCCGAGCCGTATCGCTCGCCGACGGCGCCGCCGACGCAGTTCCGGCAACGATCACGAACGGCATGACCAGCAGACCGGCGACGACAACCGCGACGCCATGGCGTCGTAGCCGGGTGACGTTCCACCCGGTGTGCCACGAGGACGTGATGCTCACCCACCCGACGCTAGACCAGTTCCTTCACCTGCGTAGGATTTTCCTACAGATATGTTGGAAAGCTCGTTACCGCGCATTACGCGACGTCCTGCGAACGCTGTGCCCGCCATGTGCCAGCGCGTCGGGACGTTGCCGAAAGACCTACCGACAGCTTCGAGACGTTTCCCCCATAGCCTTTGGTTTCGCCTGAACATCTGCCTGTGTAAACGTCACATGTCGCACCGCGCACAACGGGAGTCCCTGTGCTGTCAGAACTTTGACCAGTGCATGATCGTCGGATCACCGAAGACACCAGGAGTCCTGATGCCGACCGCCCCCGACAACGAGATGACACTGCGCTTCCTCGCCGCACCCACCGACGCCACCACGATCGGTGGCGACGTGCGCGGGGGGCGGCTGCTGTCCTGGATCGACAAGGCGGCCTACGCCTGCGCGGCCGGGTGGTCGGGCGGCTACTCGGTGACCGCCTACTTCGGCAACATCACCTTCACCCGCGGTATCGAACCCGGCGACATCGTCGAGGTGAAGGCGACGCTCATCCACACCGGCACCTCGAGCATGCACATCCACTGCTCGGTGAGTTCGGCCTCACCGCACACGGGACTGTTCACACTCGCCAGCGAATGCCTGGTCATCTTCGTGGCGATGGGCGAGGATCGTCGCCCGCGTCCGGTGCGGCAGTGGACACCGGGCACCGATGCCGAACGCTCCGCCCGCGAGTACGCCACCGGACGCATCCCGGTACGCCGCCGCATCGAGGACGCGATGGCGGCGGTGACCTACTCCGACGCCGGAACCGCGCCACGCTCACAGACCCGCTTCCTCGCCGCGCCGACCGACGTCAACTGGGGCGGCAACGCCCACGGTGGACGCGTCATGGAATGGATGGACGAGTCGGCCTACCTCAACGCCGCCCGCTGGTGCGGTCAGCGATGCGTGACCGCCTACGTCGGCGGCATCCGCTTCTACGCGCCGATCCACATCGGCGACGTCGTCGAACTCGACGCCCGGCTCATCCACACCGGCAAGCAGACCATGCACGTCTCCGTGCACGTGCGCGCAGGAAGCCCGGAAGCCGGCGACATGCGCGACTGCGCGCACAGCCTGATGATCGTCGCCGCGGTGGACGCCAACGGCGACGCCACTGCGGTCCGGCGCTGGGTACCGGTCTCCGCCGAGGACATCGCACTCGATGCGCACGCGCGTGAGCTCATGGCCATCCGGGCCGCCTTGCCGCCACGGCCGCAGATCGCGGCGCCAGTGAACTGAACCCGTGACCAACCGGCCGTCTCGTCTAGTCGGCGGACGCGCGCGCCCACGTCACCTCGTCCAGAGACAACCGCTGCCGGCTCGTTCCCGCATATGAGGTCGCAGACGTCGCCTCCGCGGCGCCGAAGGCCGTCATCGAGGTGACCTCCCACTCGGCCGGTACCGCGAACTCGGCAGCCATGCCATCGCGATCGAAGGCGCGGAACTGGTGTGCGCCGAGGCCCATCGCCAGCGCCTGCACCGTCATGTGGGCAACCGCCTGTCCGAGGTCGTAGCGGGCGAACTCGGAGTACTCCCACTCCGTTCCCTCCACCATGACATGGGCGATGTTGACCACGAGCAGCGAGGCGTCGGCGGCCCACCGCAGCGATCCGGGCGTGAGGTGATGGCAGATCCGGGCGTGGATCGCGTCACCGCGGCGGCCGACGACGAACATCCATGGCTGCGAATTGCCTGCCGAGGGAGCAAGTCTGGCCGCATCGAGCAGTGCGTCGACACCTGTCTCGGGAATCGTCGCCTCGGGGTCGAACGACACCGGGCTGACACGCCCCGCCAGGGCGGGATGGACGTGCGGCTCGCCGGCCGTCGGGCATTCGGTCATCACATGATTGTCGCCGATACACACACCGACCGGCCCGCCGCCCGGGCGAGCCACCTCAGGCGCTGTCGCGGACCGCCGCCGCCATCGCCTCCAAGATGCCCGGGACCTGGACGAGCGCTTCTCGCTGCGCCGGCGTCAGCGACGTGTTGGCCGCGCGCGCAACGACTTTCCGTCGTGCGGCACGACCACGTTCGAGTACCACGGTACCGCTGTCGGTGATGGCGATGAGCGAACTGCGCGCGTCGTCGGGATGCGGGCCGCGGGTCACGAGTCCGCGATCTTCCAACTCGGCGACGGTCACCCGCATGCTCTGATGCTTGATCCCCCGCATGCGGGCCAGCTCGGCGATCGACTGCGGGCCGTCGCGATCGAGTGCGCCGAGCACCTCCCCGTGTCCGGCGGGAGCCGAATCGGTGACCGACCGGACCGCCCGCACGAATCTGCCCACCGACCGTCGCAGGTCCTCCGCAAGATCCAGGCCGGAGGCTTCCCACTCCGCGCCCAACTCTCGCATGCCCGGCTCTTCCATGTCCGAATCGACAACCATCGCCAAAAGTGTACAGTCGCACTGTACTTATTGGCAGACCGTTGGCCACGGAGGTCTCGATGCAGCTCACCAAACACACCCACGCAACCGTCACCCTGACCAAGAACGGCAATACCCTGCTCATCGATCCCGGCACGTTCACGCCCGACGCGGCGGAGTTGCTCGCGGCCGCCGACGCGATCCTGATCACCCATGAACATTTCGACCATTTCGACGCCGAAAAGATCGTTGCCGCAATGAAAGCGCGCGAGGGGCTGCATCTGTACGGTCCGGCGACGATCGCCGATGCGTTGTCCGAGGTCGCCGATCGTGTGCATGCGGTCTCGACCGGCGAGTCCTTCGACATCGCAGGATTCGCGGTCGACACCTTCGTCGCCGATCATGCGGTGATCCATCCCGAGATCCCGTTGGTCGACAACGCGGGATTCCTGATCGACGGCAGTGTCTTCCACCCCGGCGACGCCTACCTGAATCCCGGCCGGACAATCGAGACGCTGCTGCTGCCGGTCAGCGGCCCATGGATCTCCACCGAACAGGCCATCGACTACGTCCGGTCGGTGAAGCCGCAGCGCAGCATCGCCATTCACGACATCATGCTCAGCCCGGCAGGCAAATCCAGCCTTCGCATGTTCCTCGGCGAGAACTCGCTGACCGGAACCCCGCTGGAGACGCCGGATGTCGGTGAGTCACGAGACCTTTCCGCCGCCTGACACACCCGACGTCGACACAAGCACCGACGCCGAGGCACCCTGCATCTTGTCGTCGATGTGGTGGTCTTCGCGTGCCGAGATCACCAGCGCGATCGACGCGATCAACACCCACACGGTCGTGAGCGTGGCCCAACCGCCAGATTCTGTTTGCGGTAATGCACGACGCCGGCGGCGAACTCCCGTAGAAAGCCGGACGGCAGGTAGTACCAGGCCGTCGGTGCGCCCAGCACGGTGACGGAGCGGATTCCCAGCCGTTGCGTGAGTGACGCCGACCGAAGCACATGGAAGTTGCTGGTGACCACCACCATTCGCTCCCACACCACATTCTGGGCGGCAAGGACCGCGAGCGTGTTGGTCAGGTTCTCCTGGGTGGTGGTCGAGGTGTCTTCGAGAATCACATGGGTACTCGGCACATCGGAATGCTCGGCGAGATAGGCGGCCATCGCCGCGGCCTCGCTCACCACCTCATCGCTGCCCTTGCCGCCGGATACCACGACCCGCGGTGGCGCGCCCTGCGCTGCCTGCACGTGGTGGTAGACCTCGACGGCGCGATCGAGACGGCGTGCGAGCAATGGCGTCGGTTTGCCCCCGGACAGGCCGGCCCCGAGTACGACGATCACGTCGGTCGCGTCGACTTCTCGGTGGGTTCCGCCGTAGACGAGCGCGTACAGCGTGTAGGCGAGCAATTCGATGATCATCAGGGCACCCGGGATCATGGCCAACGGCAGCAGGGCCATGAGCAGGATTCGGTGGTCCCAGGTGAACAGCCACCCGATCATGATCGCCAAGGTCACGATGATCGCCCCACCGATCGCGGCCGGCACGAGGGTCGCGACACGTAATCCCTCGCGCCGCACCACGATTGGCGTATTCGTGACGAGGGCAAGCGCGGATGTCACCAGGAGCAGCAGAATCGCCATCGCCGGCACCAGGAACACGATGGTCGCCGCGTCGGAATCCGGCCACAGCACCGCCG
Source organism: Gordonia sp. DT30 (assembly GCF_049844915.1). Lineage (NCBI taxonomy): Bacteria > Bacillati > Actinomycetota > Actinomycetes > Mycobacteriales > Gordoniaceae > Gordonia > Gordonia sp. DT30. The sequence goes on from NZ_JBNCLY010000014.1 coordinate 41,635, forward strand.
AACAGGTGAATGCCAGCAACCAGATCATCACCGCACTACCCACGACCATCAGGCCGTGCGAGCTGTCGCGGTCGTCGTGGACGAGTCGAAATACCGTGGCAGCCACCACGATCACGGTCAGTACCAGCACCACCCACAGCACGATCACCGCCGGCGCACCTCTTCGATCGGTAGCGGAATACCCTTCCACCCCAACCCTAGTTGCCGGGTCTGCGGGAATCGCGGCCGAGGTCTTCGTCGCCGATCACGCGGCGATCAACCGCTTCCGACACACCCGGCATCGACACGAGCACGAATTGCCGAACGCGTCCGAGCGCGCGGGCCGCGCAGTTGGACAACAACGGGTCGGTCAGCTCTTCGGCCAGGACGACCTCGATCGGCGTATCCGGCCCGCTCAGTGTGACGACGATGTGGTGGTCGACGCGCCGCACCTCGAGCGGTGCCAGCGCGTCGATTCGGTCGTCGCCGGTGGTCGACCGCACGAAGTGCTGTGCCGCCTGCACTGCGTGCGGAAGCGACGTCCGGCCACGCAGTAGCGGATCGACGAGTCGCCCTTCGGTGTAACGTCGCACCAGTCCCGCCGGATCCGTCGCCGAATCCACCCGGCCGTAACACAACCCGTGCGGCAGGACGAGCATGGTGGCGGCGAATCGGTCGCCGCCCAGATGTGAGCACTCCCAAGTCCATTCGGGATATGCGGCCGCGATCGCGGTGGTCGCGGCTCGTCCCCGGACCGCGCAGCACTGATCGTGTTTCCCGTGCGCGCACACCGCGACGACCGGGTCGTCCGACGGTCGGCCGCCGGCGCCGTCGAGCGGCAGATCCAGATAGCCGGTCGCGTCCGACACTTCTCCCCGGACCACCGACTCCTCGCCGGGTCGTGTGTCCACGACGAACCATCGCCACCGCGGGGTCGCCGCCCGGCGACCGGGTCGGCGTATCGCCACGATCCGCATTCCCGCGGCCTCGACGCGGCGCACGACGGCACGCCCAAGAACCGGATCGATGATGTTGGGCGAGTCGAGGAACACCGACGGACCCCACGGGCCGGAGAGCTCCAGCAACATCCAGCGGTCGCCCGCCGATGCGGTGCCGTACATAGGGTCGCCGCGGAGAATGGACTGATCGCTACAGGGACGACGACCGGTCATGACCTCTACGCTGCCCCGGGCGTCTGCGGCGGCAGCGATTCGGCCGGCACGACGACCGCCTCGCGCAGCAGTCGACGGATCAGCACGGCCCCATCGGCCGCATCGAGGCCCGGAAGGCGATCGGCCCCGACCACCGAGCCCCCATGCACCGCGCGGACGGCATCCGCGCAGAAGCCCGGGAAGCCGATCGTGCGATCGGCAAACCGCAATTCGACGCGGCCACCGGATTCGGCCACCGACGCCACCAGTCCGCGGCGCCACCGGACGGGCACGAGCGCATCACCTGCCGAGATCGCCGCCAGGGTTGCCAACGGCCGCACCGGAATCGGACGGGTCCGGTCGGCGTATCCACGGGCCAATGCATCGGCCGCCGCACACTCCAGGTCGGATGACCGCTCACCGATCACCTCCATCGCCGTCGACATCACCTTGCCGACGAGTGCGGAGATGTCGGCACGGTCGGTGAGGTCGATGCCCATCGGCAGTGACTCGCGTAGTCCGGGTATGTCGGCGAGTTGCTCGACGAGTGCGCCGACGATGTCGAATGCGGTGAGCGGCGCGGTACCGATCGTGAGATGGATGGAGGTGGTGCCGAGTGCACGAGCCGAATGTACCCATCCGCGAGGCAGATACAGGGCGTCACCGGGGTGCAGCACGGTGTCGATGACCGGCTCGTCAGCGGCCCGGGCGGTAATGGCGTCGCGATGTGCGGTCCATGGTTGGGAACCAAGCGGGTGCACATGTACCGGCTCGTGAATCGTCCAGTGCTTCGCCCCGGATACCTGCAGAACGAACACGTCGTGCACGTCGTAGTGCAGATCGAATCCGCGGTTGCTCGGCGGGGTGACGTAGGCGTTGGCCTGAACGGGATGACCCAGATCGTCGACGAGTCCGCGCACGAGGTCGATCACCGGAGGCCACAACCGGTGCAGTCCCTGCAGAACGATCGTCGCCCCGGCGGCGAACTGTCCCAACACTTTTGCCGAATCGACCTGATCGGGCATCTCGGCCCCGAACCCGGCGGGCCCGACGTAGCAGTCCCGCGTGAGCAGGCTGCCGTCGCGGGCCATGCGGATGAACGGCGCGCGCACGCCACGTTCGGCGATGAGTTCGTCGACCGTCGCAGGCGAGAGCAGGTCGTCGAAGCCACGTGGCAATGCCTCGGCACGGCTCAGCAGCGGCGATCGATCCCAATGTTCGCGGGCGAAGACATCGGGGTCGATCGCGATGCAACGTCTCAACATCGATTGTGGCTCAGGCGGTTCCGTCGGCACCACCGTCGTGGCCGCCCGGATTCGAGCCGCCGTCGGCCGGTCCCTCACCCGCATCGGCGGTGCCATCGGCACCACCGTCATGACCGCTGGGATTGGAACCGCCGTCGGCCGGTCCCTCACCTGCACCGGCGGTGCCATCGGCACCACCGTCGTGGCCGCCCGGATTCGAGCCGCCGTCGGCTGGTCCTTCACCGCCGGGGCCGGAGGTCGTGATGTCGTCGTCGTCGAGTGCCATAGGTGATCCTTCCACGCGAGGGCCTGCCCGGGTGGCGAGCCCTTCTCCTCCACTATGGGCGCAACGACCGGTGAATGTGTGCGCTCTACCGTATCGATGGCGCGGCTGATTCCGGGCGGGTGCACTCTACCTGCGTCGATACGGTTTTGTTCAGCCGCGTTCGCGGTCCGACAAATACTCGCGGAGCGCGACGGAGTGTCGTTCTATCCAGGCGATCGCGTACCGATTGGCCCACACCCAGCACAGCGCGCTGAGTGCCGCTGTGACCACCAGGCACACCGCGCTCGCGGCCGTGGGCAAACGCTGCGTGCGATCGATGCCGTCGACGAGCCACCACAGAGCCGACGGAACCGCCATGATTGCGCACGCGACCGCCGGGTACACCAGATACGGCGCGATGGTCAGAATCGACCAGCGGAGGACCACGGGCCCGAATCGTCGCCGTTGGCGCCACCGCCAGAGGAGCGGCTGCTGGTGGTAGGGGAAGAACACTCCGACCAGCCCGGTGACCGCCAGTGCACCGATCGGTACCACCGCCACCGCGATCACCACCAAAGCGGTGTATTGCCAATCCTGTTCGGCGACGCCGCACGCGATGGCGACCACCATGCACAACGGAGCGACCAGCATCCACAGGACCGCCTCCTTGGCCCGAAGAACCGTTCGGAGCGAGGCCGGATCACCGATCAATTCGAGGACGCGATCGGGGTCGGCGGCCAGGATGTTGCTGGCGGTGACGTCGGAATACATCCATCCGGCGAGTGCCAGCGCGTAGCCGGACGGCCCGGTGAACGTGAAGAACCAGCTGCGCGGCAGCAGGAACCAGATGACGGTCATCATCACACCGTTGAGGGCGACGACGGCCACCGTATCGCCAGGATGGGTTCGGATACGGGTGAACTCCGCCCGCACCGCCGCACCGAAGGGCAGGCCGGGATCGTCGGCGACATGATCGATCATGGGTACTCCGCGGTCTCGCGCCCGCAGTGGCAGTCCGCGCGGGCATACCCAGGTTACGGCGCCGGAGCGCTCGGCGCCGGGATGTCGGAACCTATTGCCGATCGCCGAACACGGCTCCGATCACATCCCCGAACAACGGCCAGGTGTCGGAGATGAACTGACGCCGACCAACGCCGAGCTCGGCGAGCGCACTCCCGTGGTCGAAGGCGACAACGACGGTCACCCCGAAAGCGGTGAGACGCCAACCATTCTCGACAATAAACCGCACCGCACGTGGAAAGTCGGCAAATCCGACGCGGAGTCGGTGGCACTGGAATGGCACATGCCGTTGCTCGTCATCGAGGATGCGCCTCGCCACGTCGACAAGCAGCGGATCATGCCCACCGTCGGCGAGTGCACGGTAGTACCGCAGAGCAATCACCTCGGCGACCGCCGGGATCATCAGTTCCAACCGCAGTCCCAGCAACCGACGTAGCCGGACGAACACCACATCTGTCCAGTCTGCATGTACGGTGGCCCATCCCGCCGCGCGCAGCAGGCGGCCCAGCATTCGCGCATGATTCTGTTCCTCCGCGACGAACAGCCGCACCGCCGCCGCGTACGCGTGGTCCCCCGTGGCGACGGCCTCGGCAATCAGGTGGGCACCGTCGCCGCTCTCCCCGACCTGGAACTTCTGCACGCTGCGTGCCACCGCCGGCGTGAGCACACTGCCCCGCTCCCACTCGGGATCGGCGATTTGCCCTCGGCGCCGTGCAGCGCTTTCGAAGTCGGCACGCCAGATGTCCGATTTGCCCATACCGTGAGTGTAGGTACCCGTCGACGATGTGGCCGGCGTATCCCGCGGCCCGCCCCCTACACTGGCGCCATGGGTTTCCAGGGCTTCACCGAGGCCGCACTCGACTTCTACGACGACCTCGAGATGGACAACTCCAAGGCATTCTGGGAGGCGCATCGGCAGGACTACCGCGATGCGGTGGCCGCTCCGATGCAGGCCTTGACCGACGAACTCGCCGCGGACTTCGGTGAGGCCAAACTGTTCCGCCCCTACCGCGACGTGCGTTTCTCAAAAGACAAGTCGCCCTACAAGACCCATCAGGGCGCCTATATCGCGGTCGCGTCCGCGACCGGCTACTACGTGCAGATCGGCGCACCCGGAGTCCGGGTCGGTGGTGGCATCTACGACACCACGACCGACCGGCTCTCGGCCATCCGCGCGGCAATCGTCGACGACCGAAGTGGCACCGACCTCGAACGGATCGTCGGCGAATTGTCCGATGACGGTTGGGAAATCGGCGGTGACAAACTCAAGACCGCACCTCGAGGATTCGACAAGGCGCATCCGCGCATCGAGTTACTGCGTCACAAGATGATCGTCGCCTCGCGCGACTACGGATTCGACCCGGTGATCCACAGCCCCGAGCTCGTCGCCCGGGTACGTACCGATTGGCGCACTGTCGTTCCCTTGATCGACTGGATTCTGCGACATGCGAATGCCTGATGCCGACCGACCACGCTGGATGACCACCGGCAATCGACGAGGGCCGAGGGCGCTGCGCGCCGATGCCGGGCCGGATGTGATCATTGTGATAGCGGGATTGCCGGTCGATCGGCTTACGGTGAGTTCATGCCCAGCACGCGGTCGTACAGCCAATTCATCGCCCTTGCGCCCGATAAGCTCTGGGTCGTCCTTGGCGATCCACGACTACTCCCCCAGTGGCACAGCGGATTCCGTACCGTCACTCTCGACGCACCGACCGCTGACAGCGCAGCCGTCGGCCAACACGGCTCTTTCGAGCCGTCACGACCCTTCCTGGCCGCCGGCCACCGACGACTCGCTCCACCATTCACGATCACCGAGGTGACACCCGGCAGACATCTGCAGCTGACCCAGCCCGAGCCCGTCGGGAGCGCGGTCATCGACTTCGTTCTCGAACCCACTGACGGCGGCTGCTTCGTGCGCGAGACCGTCACTGCCACTGCGGGTTCGAATTGCGTCGCACGGACCGTTCTCTCAGTGGTGCCCCACCTCACCGACCGCGCCGACTTTGCCCGGCTGGCCCGGCTCGCGGGTCTGCAGCCCGGCTCCGAGGCGCTGACCGTGGTCCTGGCCGGGGGCAGCGGTGCGCTCGGGCGCCACCTGGGCGCCGACCTCGCGTGTCGCGGACAGCACCCCGTGGTCCTCACCCGCCGCACCGACCGGTCCTCACCCTTCGAGCAGCTCGAGTGGGATGCGCACACCGTCGGACCGTGGGCGGATCGGATCGTGGATCCGGGGCGCGTCGCGGTGGTGAATCTGGCCGGCAAACTGGTCGATTGCCGACCGACCCCGCGCAACGTGGCCGCGCTGCGCGAGTCCCGAACGCAGGCGACCCGCGCGCTGGTCGCGGCGGCCGCCACGCGATCGACACCGGTCGCACACTGGCTGCAGGCGAGCACCACCGCCATCTGGAGCGATGCGGGCGAAACCTGGTGCACTGAAACAACTCCGGTCCCCGACGACGGGTTGCCACAGATGACGGGGGTGGCCCGTCCGTGGGAAGAATCGGTCAGCGGCGCCCACACCGATCACCTGGTCATCCTCCGCACATCCATCGTCTTGGACGGGCAGGCACCCGCGATGCGGCGGCTCACCGACCTAGCGCGGCTGGGGCTGGGCGGAAGCGTCGGCTCGGGTCGCCAGTGGTTCAGCTGGATTCACGTCGACGACTGGCTGGCGGTTGCCCGCGGAGCGCTGGGACTCGATGGCGCGGTCACCCTGCCGTCTGGGGTGCTCGTCGGGGCGAGTCCTCATCCGGTACGCAACCGCGAACTCATGGCCTCACTGCGGCGTGCGGTCCATCGCCCGGCCGCACCACCTACTCCTGCGGTGTTGTTGAAGATCGGTGCGGTCGCACTGCGCACCGACCCCGCACTGGGACTCACCGGGCGCCGCGCTCGTTCGCAGGTACTCGACGATGGGGGTTTCCGGTTCCGATTTCCGACGCTGGACTCGGCGCTCGCCGATCTACTACCCAGCTGAGTCGCGACGATCGGTCACGCAACGTCACCGTCGACGTAGTACCAGTTGCCGCGCTCCCGGCGGAATCGGCTGTGCTCGGACATACTTCGGCGCGCGGCCGCGGCGCGGTAGTGGGCGACGAAGGTCACCTCGCCGACGTCGTCGAACGGCCCGCCGGCGACTGTGTCGGTGACGAGCCGGTACCAGTCGATCTCGTCATCGAGCTCGAGGATGGCCGGCTGCGTGCCCGGATGCCATGTGGCCAACAGATGGTCGCGGTCCCCGACGGCGAAGGCGGTGAACCGCGAGCGCATCAAAGCCGGTGCCGTCGGTGCCCGACGGTCGCGGCTCAGTATCGGTCCGCAGCACTCGCCGAATGTCATTCCCGAAGTACACGGACACCGGTCCTCGGAGCGCACGTCTCGCATGGCGGCCAGCGTAACCGGCCGCACGTTCTACACCGGTGACAGATCGGCGGCGAACTGTCGTGCGCGCTCAAGATCACGGTCGTCGGGCCGTCCTCTGCGCAGTCCACCGGCCAGACCGAACGGCGGGGACGTGTCCCACCCTCGACACCCGAATGTGCCGACGACACTCCGGCCGTGACGCTCGATGCGTCGTGTGAGTGGTCCCGTGATCGGACGAAAACCGCTGGTGTAGAACACGAATGCGCAGGCACCCGCATTTCCGGGCGGAACTGCGTCGATGAAGTCCCGCAATCGGGAATCGAATCTCTGGTTGTAGATGCCCGATCCGAAACCGATCAGGTCGACCTCGGCGAGCCGACCCGCATCGACCTCGCCGGGATCGACGACCTCCGCGCCCAGCACCGAGGCCATGGCCTCGGCCACGCACCGAGTGTTGCCGTGCGAGCGGGAAACACAGACGAGCAATGTATCGGTCATGGTGATGACTCCTTTTCTAACCCCGTGCGATGCTGCGTGCGCCGTCCAACGCAGACATCTTCGCCGGGTTGCGCATCGCGTAAACATGGTGGATGGCGCCGTCGTGGACGTCGAGCCAGAAGATCGCGCCCGGATCGTCGGTCATCGCGACGGTGAAGCCTGGCAGGCCGTTGACGACGATCTCACCGACCCGCAGCCGGCGCTTGTCACCGAGTCGCACCAGACCGAGCACAACCCGGGCCACCGCGTCGGCACCATGAATCGGCCGGCGCGCCGCCGAGGCCTTGCCGTCGCTGTCGGCGATGTAGACCACCTCGGGTGCCAGGACCGCGAGCAGAGCGTTGACGTCACCGGTGGCGGCCGCGGACAGGAATGCCTGGGTTGCCTGTTCGGTTTCGGTCACGTCGGTATGGTGCCGGGGGCGCCGCGACTGGACGTGTGCTCGTGCCCGATGGGAGATCTGGCGCACGGCCGCAACGGATTTCTCTATCATGTCGGCAATCTCGCCGTGGGCGAATCCGAATACTTCGCGCAGCAGGAACACCGTACGCTCGTCGGGACCGAGCGATTGCAGCACGACCATCATCGCCGTCGACACCGACTCGGCGAGCACAAGGTCGTCGGACGGGTCGCGCTCGTCGATGACGATCGGTTCGGGCAGCCAGGGACCGACATAGTCCTCACGTCGACGTTGTCCGGCTCGGGCCGCGTTGAGTGCCTGCCGGGTCGTGACCTTGGCCAGATATGCACGCGGATCGTCGACTCCGGCAAGGTCGACGTTCGACCAACGGACGTAGCTGTCCTGCAGCACGTCGTCGGCTTCGGTTGCCGAACCGAGGATCTCGTACGCGATGGTGAACAACAGTGGCCGGTATTCGACGAATGCGCGTAGGTGCGGGTTCTCGGTGTCGTCGTGGTCGGTGCGGTGGGTCATCGACGTGCCTGCCCCGGCGCCGCAACGACGGCCACCGCGGGGCTCGGCTGCAGCGCCGCGTCCGGATATACCCCGGGATGCCGCGCCTCGAGGCGCAATCCCCAGATCGTTGCCCGGCAGACCGTCTCCTTCACCATCGCCGCGACCGGACCGCCGATGAATGCGCGGGTAGGCGAATCGTCGGCGTGGGTCAATTGGACTGTGGCAGAGCGTCTCCCGAGACTGATGCACTGCCCCACGAATCTCGGCATGGTGGCGACGGGTGCTTCGCCGGCGGCGAGCGCACACACCGTCCGGGCGGCCTGAACTCCGAGTGGCGTGGCCGACTGGCAGCTCATCCGGAGAACCATCCCGACCGGCGCCACCGCATCGCCCGCCCCGACGATCCGGCGATCGTCTGCACTGACCAGGGCTGCATCGGTGCGTAGCCGGCCAGTCGAGTCGCATGCCAGGCCGCTTCGCACCGCGAGGTCGGGTACCCCGAAGCCGGTGGCGACGACGGTCAGATCGGTGGGCAGTTCCCGCTGCTCACCATCGGAGGAGACGAGTGCCAGCGAGGTCGCACCGATACGCCGCGCGCATGTGTGTTCATGGACGGTGACACCGAGGCGGTGCAGTGTGCGCCGCGTGTGAGTCCGGCCCCGCTCGGAGATGCTCGGCGTGATCTCGCCGTCGGTGATGAGCGCGACGCGGTGCCCTCTCCCGGCCAGTTCGGCTGCGGTTTCCACACCGGTGAGGCCGCCACCGATGACCGTCACCACCATCGATTCCCGGCTGCGGGCGAGCCGGTCACGGAGCCGGGTGGCCGACTCCCACTCCGCGATCGAGTAGGCGTGTGCGTCGGCCCCGTCGATGCGCGTACCGCCCGTGCTCCCCACGGCATAGATCAGCCAGTCATATGAGAGCGACCGGCCGGAGTCCAGGTGCACGCGCCGTGCCGGGGCGTCGATGCGGTCGACCGTGTCGACGAGCCGGCGGACACCGGGCGCGAGCACCGTCGAGTAGTCGCGCCGGGCAGCGCCGGTGTCGCAGGCCCACTGATGTAATCGGATGCGTTCGACGAAGTGATCGCGTGCGTTGATCATCACCACACCGAGTGATTCGTCCGCGGAAAGCCGGTTCGCCGCCATCGTTCCGGCATATCCGCCACCGACGATCACGACCGTCTGCCGTTGCACGTTCATCAGTCTGCTCCTTTTGTCCCGATACCGATCCGACATTCCTGAGACACCGCTCGCGCGGCGAAAGTGACATCGCCTGCAGAGCACAGTGAACAGGGCGTGGTAATCGGCTGAACGTCGATAACCTAATCTGGCCTGGTGCCTTTCGACCGTCTCACCGTGTGGTCGGGACCGACGACATCAAGGGCTCGTCTGATCGTCGTCGGCATCCTGATCGCGGCGGCCGGGATCTGCTATTCGTCGTGGGTGCTGGCGTTCTTCTGGCCCTCGCCGCTGGATCCGTTGCGCAGCTTCATGAGCGAGCTCGATGCCGCGCACCGGCCACACCGCGACGTCTACGTCGCCGGTGACGTGACGACGGCGGTGTGCGCAATGCTGGCGGGCGTGGTGATGTTTTTTCCGCGGCCGGCCGTGGCCGGCGCGTATGCGCGGGCCGCGGCGATCGCCTTGGCGGTGTTCGGTGTCGCCACCATCACCGACGCGTTGTCTCCGATCGAGTGCATTCCGCACGTGGATCCGGATTGTCCGTCCGAGCCGAGCGGGCTGCTGCCCCAGTTGCACCACATCCACGCGTTGACCAGTTCGGTGGCGGTGTTTGCGATCTTCGCGGCGATGATCCTGGGTGTGGTGGCGGCGTGGCGCACACGGGTCTGGCCGTTGCTTCGACTGTTCGGGCTGGCGATCCTGGTGGTCATCTCGGTCGCGACGGTGTGGATGTTGGCTGCCGACGGTATATCCGGGGATTGGCTTCTCGGTTTGGCACAACGGATTCAGATCGGCGGGATGTCGCTGTTCTTGGTGGTCTGGGGTGTGTCGGTGGCCCGTCAGCGCAGGCCCGCGGACTCGACGCCCGGCTAGCGCTTCGGCGGGAAGTACTTGATGAGTGCCTCTTGCACCACGGAGGTGGCGAGGGTGCCATCGCGCATCCAGAACCGCCCGGATCCCATGCCGCGCGATCCGGTCGCGACGGGCGAGCGGGTGGCGTAGAGCATCCATTCGTCGAAGCGGAATTCGCGGTGGAACCAGATGGAGTGGTTGACGGTCGCAGCGAAGAGTCGGTCGATACCCCAGGACAGGCCGTGGGTGGTGATGATCGAGTCGAGAACGGTGGTGTCCGAGGCGTAGCACATGGCGGCGACGTGCATGATCGGGTCGTCGGGCAGCTCGCCGTCGGCCTTCATCCAGACCCGGTTGTCGCGCAGTGTGCCGCCGGCTTCGCGCATCTTCCATGACGGGTCGTTGGCGAAGCGGATGTCGATGGGATGCAACGCGTCGACGAAGGTGGCGATGCGGTCTTCGAATCCCTTGAAGTGCTCACCGAGTGGGGGCAGTTCCTCCGGGTAGGGTACCTGCGGTATCTCGACGGCGTGCTCGAGCCCGGCGGTGTTGTCCTGGAAGGCCACCAGCATGGTGAAGATCTCTTCGCCCTTCTGCTTGGCGGTGACCTGCCGGTTCGCGAAGGACTTGCCGTCGCGGAACCGGTCGACGTGGTACTCCATCGGCTCGCTGACGTCGCCGCCGCGGATGAAGTGCGCGTGCAACGCATGGACCGGTGGCCGGCCGCGGGTCAGGGTGCGCGCCGCGGCTACGACACCCTGCCCGAGTAGCTGACCACCGAAGGTGCGGGCCGTCTTCTGCTCTGGGTGCTGGCCGATGAATACGTCGTCGTCGCGCCGTTCGACGTCGAGCAGTTCCAAAAGCTTGCCGAGGTCCCCGCTGGCGTCCACAGTCATGGCGACAACCCTAGGGCGTCAGCTGTGTGAGGCTGACGACACCCCGGGCGAGCGAGGAGCGCAGCGACAATGCGGCTCCACCCTGCCCCCGGCGAGCGCGCCCCGCCTGCACGACGAAGAGCGAGGAGCGCAGCGACGATGCGATAGAGGAGGAAGGCGGGGTGCCAAGAGCTCGCCGGGGACGCGCGGACGAAGTACGCGCAGATAACACCGGCGAAAGCGACAACGCGACCCACACCCCGGCGAGCGCGCCCCGCCTGCACGACGAAGAGCGAGGAGCGCAGCGACAATGCGATAGAGGAGGAAGGCGGGGTGCTGGAAGCTCGCCGGGGACGCGCGGACGAAGTACGCGCAGAAGACTCAGTGGTCCTGCTCGCCGATGCGGTGGACGTGGATCATGTTGGTGGAGCCGACGGTGCCGGGGGGTGCGCCGGCGACGATGACGACGACGTCACCGTCTTTGAGGCGGCCGATGCGCAGTAGTTGGTGGTCGACTTGGTCGATCATGTGGTCGGTGGTGTCGACCTTGTCGACGATGAAGGTTTCGGTGCCCCAGCTGAGCGCGAGTTGGCTGCGTACTGCCTGGGTGGGTGTGAATGCCAGTAGTGGCAGCCGTGAGTGCAGCCGGGCGAGTCGACGCACGGTGTCGCCGGACTGGGTGAATGCGACCATCGCCTTCACTTCGAGGCGTTCGCCGATGTCGCGTGCGGCGTAGGAGATGATGCCGCGTTTGGTGCGGGGCACGTGTGACAGCGGCGGCACGTCGCGCGGTCCGTTTTCTACGGTCACGCAGATGCGGGTCATGGTTCGCACGGTCTCGATCGGCCATTTGCCCACTGATGTCTCACCGGACAGCATGACCGCGTCGGCACCGTCGAGGACGGCGTTGGCGACGTCGGATGCCTCGGCGCGGGTGGGGCGGGAGTTCTCGATCATCGAATCGAGCATCTGGGTGGCAACGATGACGGGTTTGGCATTCTCGCGGGCCATCTGGATGGCCTTTTTCTGGACGAGCGGCACCTGCTCGAGCGGCAGTTCGACGCCGAGGTCGCCGCGGGCGACCATCACTCCGTCGAAGGCGAGGACGATGGCTTCGAGGTTGTCGACGGCTTCGGGCTTTTCGAGTTTCGCGATGACCGGCACCCGGCGACCGACTCGATCCATCACTTCGTGGACGAGTTCGATGTCGGCGGGGCTGCGCACGAATGACAGGGCGACGAGGTCGACCCCGAGTTGCAATGCGAATTCCAGGTCGGCGATGTCTTTTTCGCTGAGGGCGGGAATCGAGGTCTTCACGCCCGGCAGGTTGAGGCCTTTGTTGTTGCTGACCGGCCCGCCTTCGGTGACGACGCACACGACGTCGTTGCCGTCGATGGCGGTCACCTTGAGGCCCACCTTGCCGTCGTCGACGAGGAGCCGGTCACCGGCTTCGGCGTCTTCGGCGAGTTGTTTGTAGGTGGTCGAGACCCGATCGTGGGTTCCGACGACGTCGTCGACGGTGATCCGAACTTCTTCACCGGTGGCCCACCGAACCTCGCCGTTGAGCGCTCCGTCGTCGGCGAACTTGCCGAGGCGAATCTTGGGGCCTTGCAGGTCGGCGAGGATGCCGACCGCCTTTTCGGCGGCGTCCCCGGCCCGGCGCACACGCCCGTATACGGTGCGGTGGTCCTCGTGGGTGCCATGGCTGAAGTTCAATCGCGCCACATCCATGCCCGCTTCGACGAGCTCTTTGAGACGCTCCTCGGAGTTGGTTGCGGGACCCAGGGTGCAAACGATCTTGGTACGACGTGTCACGTTGTTCAGCCTAGTCGCGTTGGGCCGGCATCTCTATCGGCACCCGCGAGTGGACATCATCCGGTCACCCGCTGTTCGTGCCTCTCCCCGAGGTCAAGGGTATGGCGGCGTTCGCCCGATGCGGCCGCGATTCGCAGCCGCATCGGGCGCGCCGCCGAGGAGGCCGAAACGGCTGTCAGGCGTGGCTGTGCGCCCCGTTTCAGTGCACCGACAGCGGCAGCGTCGCCGGGCGGACCGGGGACGGCAGGTCGGTGGCGCCCATCAGGTATTCGTCCACCGAGCTTGCCGCCGAACGTCCTTCGGCGATGGCCCAGACCACCAGAGAGGCGCCGCGGTGGGCGTCGCCGCACACGAATACCCCTTCGGCCGCGGTCTGCCAGTCGGTGCCACAGCTCAGCGACCCCCGCCCGTTCGGTTCGAGTTCCAGTCCATCGAGGAGTACTCCGCGTTCGACTCCTTCGAACCCGATGGCGAAAAGTGCTAGTTCACAGGGTATTTCGAATTCGTCGGACACCGGGGTGACGGCGCGGCGGCCGTCGGGTTCGCGCACCACGGCCACCTCGGCGAGGACCATGGTGGTCACGTTGCCGTCGGCGTCGCCGAGGAACCGTTGTACCGCCACCTCAAACTTCCGTTCGCCGCCCTCGGCGTGCGCGCTTGAGGTGCGCATGACCAACGGCCATGTCGGCCACGGGGACCGGCTCTCGTCCCGGTCGGTGGGCAACTCGGGGTTGTAGTCGAGTTGGACCACCGATGCGGCGCCTTGCCGGTGGGCAGTGCCCAGGCAGTCCGCCCCGGTGTCACCGCCACCGATGATGACCACGCGTTTGCCCTTGGCGGTGATCGGGGACGGTCCGTCGCCCTCGCATTCACGGTTGGCCGGAACGAGGTGTTCCATCGCCAGGTGGACGCCGTTGAGCTCGCGTCCGGGGACCGGGTTGTCGCGGGCGGCCATCGCGCCGATGGCGAGTACGACGGCGTCGTGGCGCTCGCGCAGGTCGGCGACGGACAGGTCGGTTCCGACATCGCACCTGGTGATGAATTCGGTTCCCTCCGCCCGCATCTGGGCGATCCGCCGGTCGATGTCAGATTTCTGCAGCTTGTATTCGGGGATGCCGTAGCGCAGCAGTCCGCCGAGCCGGTCGTCGCGTTCGTAGACGGTGACGTTGTGGCCGGCGCGCGTCAGTTGTTGCGCCGCGGCCAGCCCGCCCGGTCCGGATCCGACGACGGCCACCGACTTGCCCGTCTCGAGCGCCGGGGGCTCGGGGCCGATGATGCCCTCCGCCCACGACTCGTGGGCGATCGTCTTCTCGATGCGTTTGATCGTGACGCTGCCACCGGTGGCGCGCTCGGAGATCGACAACACGCACGCCGACTCGCACGGGGCCGGGCATATCGTCCCGGTGAACTCCGGAAAGTTGTTGGTGGCGTGCAGCCGTGCGCTGGCGGCGTCCCAACGGCCGCGGCGCACAAGGTCATTCCATTCCGGTATCAGGTTGCCCAGTGGGCAGCCCGCGCTGCCCGAGTGGCAGAACGGGATACCGCAGTCCATGCACCGTCGGGCCTGATCGCCGACTTCGGCCAGGACCTTGATCGGATTGTCGGCGTGTTCGTAGACATCGCCCCAGTCGCGGACGCGCTCGGCGACCGGCCGGTACCGTGCCTCCTTCTTCGAGACCTCCAGGAATCCGCGCGGATCAGCCACGTGCCGCCTCCATGATCGCTGAATCGACGTCGCGCCCTTCGGCTTCGGCCATCTGGGCCGCGTCGAGGACACGCTTGTAATCGGTCGGCATGATCTTGGTGAACGCCAGGCACCGGCGCGGCCAATCCGCCAGCATCGATGCCCCGACCGCCGACCCGGTCAGCTCGGTGTGCCTGACGATCTGGTCATGCAACCATCGCAGGTCGTCGGGATCAGGCCGTAGCAGCTCGACCATCGCCATATTGACCTTTGCGGGATCGAGGTCATAGACGAAGGCCATGCCGCCGGACATCCCGGCCGCCATGTTGCGTCCGGTGGGACCCAGGATGACCACTCGCCCGCCGGTCATGTACTCGCAGGCATGGTCGCCGACTCCCTCGACCACGGCAGTGGCACCGGAATTGCGCACCGAGAATCGTTCGCCCACCCGGCCTCGTAGGTACACCGCACCGGAGGTGGCACCATAGAGGATGGTGTTGCCCGCGATGACCTGGTCCTCGGCGATGAACCACGCCTCCGGGTCCGGGGTGACGACGATCTTACCGCCGCACAAGCCCTTTCCGACGTAGTCGTTGGTGTCACCGCTGAGTTTGATCGTCACACCCGGTGGCAGGAAGGCGCCTAGCGACTGCCCGGCCGACCCGGTCAGCTCGACGGTGATGGTGTCCTCGGCGAGTCCGGCAGCACCGTATCGGCGGGTGACCTCGGCACCGAGCAGGGTGCCGACGGTGCGGTTGACGTTGCGGACCGGCAATTCCAGGGTGACCGGATGCGCGTCTTCGAGTGCTCCCTCGGCCAGTTGGATCAGGGTCTGGTCGAGCGCCTTGTCCAAGCCGTGGTCCTGGCCGCGGATTCGGCGGGTCGGACCCCTGCCGTCGATGCGCCGGAAGATCGGACTCAGATCCAGTCCCTTGCTCTTCCAGTGCGCCACCGCGGTATCGGTGCGCAGCCGCTGTGACTGACCGACCGCGTCGTCGATACTGCGATACCCCAACTGCGCCAGATACTTTCGTACATCCTCTGCGATGAAGCGGAAGAAGTTGACGACGTGCTCGGCCTGTCCGGTGAATCGGGCCCGCAACTGCGGATTCTGCGTTGCCACGCCGACGGGGCAGGTGTCGAGGTGACACACGCGCATCATGATGCAACCGGTCACGATCAGTGGCGCGGTGGAGAACCCGAACTCTTCGGCCCCGAGCAACGCCGCCATGATGACGTCGCGGCCGTTGCGCAGCGCCCCGTCGCACTGCACGGTGATGCGGTCGCGTAAACCGTTGAGCATCAAGGTTTGCTGCGCGTCGGCGAGTCCGATCTCCCAAGGGGTCCCGGCATGTTTGAGCGAGGTCAGCGGCGACGCACCGGTACCGCCGTCGTGTCCGGAGATGAGCACGACGTCAGCGTGCGCCTTGGACACCCCGGTGGCGACCGTGCCGACGCCGACCGCACTCACCAGTTTCACGTGGATACGGGCCTGTGAGTTCGCATTCTTGAGATCGTGGATCAGCTGCGCGAGATCCTCGATCGAATAGATGTCGTGGTGCGGCGGCGGGGAGATCAGCGCGACACCGGGCGTCGAGTGCCGGGTCTGGGCGATCCAGGGATACACCTTGTAGGCCGGGAGCTGGCCGCCCTCACCGGGTTTGGCGCCCTGCGCCATCTTGATCTGGATGTCGGTGGCGTTGATCAGGTAGTCACTGGTGACGCCGAATCGCCCGGACGCCACCTGTTTGACGGCGCTGCGTCGCTCCGGGTCATAGAGGCGGTCGGCGTCCTCGCCGCCCTCGCCGGAATTCGAGCGCGCACCGATCCGGTTCATCGCGATCGCGATCGTCTCGTGCGCCTCGGCGGAGATCGAGCCGTAGCTCATCGCCCCGGTGTTGAAGCGCTTCATGATCTCCTCGGCCGGCTCCACCTCCTCGAGCGGAATCGGCTCCCGTGAGGCGAGTTCGAGTCCGAAGAGCCCACGCAGCGTGCCGCCCTCACGCGAGAGCCGGTCGACCTCGTCGGAGTATTTTTGGAACACGTCGTCGCGGCCGGTCTTGGTGGCGTGCTGCAACATGAAGATCGTCTCGGGGGTGAACACGTGCAGTTCGCCCTCGCGGCGGTACTGGTATTCGCCACCGACCTCGAGTCGTCGGTAGACCTGCTCGGTCGGATTCTCCGGAAACGCCCGAAGGTGGCGCATGCGCACCTCTTCGGCCAGTTCGTCGAGCCCGATGCCCTCGATACGCGAGACCGTACGGGTGAAGTACTCCTTGACCACCGCCGCGGAGAGGCCGACCGCCTCGAAGGCCTGCGAAGCAGTGTAGGAACTGATGGTGGAGATGCCCATCTTGCTCATCACCTTGAGCACCCCCTTGCCCAGCGCCTCCACATAATTGCGGATCGCCTTTCTCGGCGCCACCCCGACGAGCTCACCCTCGGCGACGAGGTCCTCGATGGACTCCAGCGCCAGATATGGGTTCACCGCGGCTGCGCCGAAGCCGATGAGCAGTGCGATGTGGTGTACCTCGCGGGCATCACCGGATTCCACCACGAGCGCCACCTTGGTGCGTTCTTTGGTGCGGACCAGATGATGGTGGACCGCCGAGACGGCCAGCAGCGACGGGATCGGCGCATGATCGCGATCGGTGTGACGATCGGAGATGACCAGGGTGTGGTGTCCCTCGGCGATGGCGCGGCTTGCCCGCATCCGCAGATCCTCGAGCGCATCGGCCAGACCCTGGCCGCCGTCGGCGACCTCGTAGAGTCCGTGCAGCACCTTCGCCGACAAACCGGGGTTGTCCCCGTCGTCGTCGATGTGGACGAGCTTGGCGAGATCTTCGTTGTCGATGACCGGCCAGTGCAGCAGGATCTGCCTGCATGAGGCGGCGGTGGGCCTCAACAAGTTCTGTTCGGGTCCCATCACCCGGGCCATCGAGGTGACGATCTCCTCGCGGATGGCATCGAGGGGCGGGTTGGTGACCTGCGCGAACAATTCGACGAAGTAGTCGTAGAGCAGACGGGATCGTTTGGACAGCACCGCAACCGGGGTGTCGGTACCCATCGAGCCCAGCGGCTCGTATCCGGACGCCGCCATCGGGGTGAGCAGCACTCGCAGATCTTCCTCGGTGTAGCCGAAGGAGACCTGCCTGCGCATGACGGTGTCGTGGTTGGGCTTGTACACCGGGCGATCGGGCAGGGTCGCGATGTCCAGGAGGCCCGCGTGCAGCCACTCGTCATAGGGTTCGGCATCGATCAGCTCGCCCTTGACCTCGTCGTCGGGGACGATCCGGCCCGCGGCGGTGTCGACGAGAAACATCTTGCCCGGTTCGAGCCGGCCCTTGGAGACGACGTCGTCGACGGGTACATCGAGCACACCGGCCTCCGAGGCGAGGATCACCCGACCATCGCGCGTCTGCCACCAACGGCCCGGCCGCAGGCCGTTGCGGTCCAGGAGTGCCCCGACAACCTGCCCGTCGGTGAACGTGACACACGCCGGGCCGTCCCATGCCTCCATGAGGGAACCGTTGAACTGTAGGAATGCCCGACGCTTCGGGTCCATCGACGGCACGTTCTCCCACGCCTCGGGGACCATCAGCATCACGGCGTGTGCGACGCTGCGACCGCCGAGATGCAGCAACTCGAGCACCTCGTCGAGCGAGGCGGAATCCGAGGCTTCGGGCGTGCAGATCGGAAATGCGCGCCGGAGGTCGCCGGGGATCAGGTCGGTGCCGAGGAGCGCCTCCCGCGCACGCATCCGGTTGCGGTTGCCGCGGACGGTGTTGATCTCGCCGTTGTGCGCGACGAAGCGGAACGGGTGTGCCAGCGGCCACGACGGGAACGTGTTGGTGGAGAACCGGGAGTGGACGATCGCGATGGCGCTACGGCAACGGTCGTCGCGCAGATCCGGGTAGTACCGGGGCAGCTGCATCGTGGTGAGCATGCCCTTGTAGACCATGGTGCGGCTCGACAACGACGGGAAATACAGCCCGGTGCCCGCGGCCTCGATCTCCGATGTCACACGCTCGGCCTGCTTACGGAAGGGGTAGATCGCGCGATCGAGGTCGATGCCGCCGATACGCGCCGAGCCCGTAGGCGGGTCGACGGTCACGAAGAGCTGAGCCATATGCGGCATACAGCCGAGCGCGGTCTGCCCGACGTCGGCGCCGTGGGCGTCCACGGGCAGCTCTCGCCAGCCGAGGATCGTGATCCCTTCGGCGGCGGCCAGGTCGGCGACCCGGGTGAGCGCCGCGGCCCGGAGGCCGGGGTCGGTCGGCAGAAAGCAATTGCCCGCCGCGTAGGTGTTCGCACCGGACGCGGTGGCGGCCGGCAGCTCGAAATCGACGCTCGCGCGCAACAACTCGTCGGGGAGCTGGATGAGGATGCCTGCGCCGTCGCCGCTGTTGACCTCTGCACCGGCGGCGCCACGGTGTTCGAGGTTCTCCAGCGCCAACAGGCCGTCGGCGACGATCGAGTGCGACCGCCGACCATGAATGTTGGTGACCATCGCCACGCCACACGAATCGACCTCGGCCTCTGGGTCGTACAGTCCCTGCCTGGGCGGGAGCGCCGAAAACAACATCACTACCTCCACCGGATTCGCTACGAATCACTGCATGATGTCCTCAGGGACAGCGCTGGCCCGTGGAGCACTACGTGGGTCGCGCGCAGATAGAACTGCCGCGGACCGCGAAATCCCACTGTATCCGACGCGTCACCGTGGTGCCCGCGATGAATGCTGCGCGACCGGTGGCAGGCGTCTCTCAGGAGCTGTGGTCGTCGGTGCCCGCGGCCTCGACCGTGTCTTCGCTGTCTCCGGCCGGTTCGGCCTCGTCGGCGGATTCGGCGTCCTGAGTCGGCTCGGCGTCGGCGGGTTCGAGATCGTCGGCGGGTTCGAGATCGTCGGCGGGTTCGAGATCGTCGGCGGGTTCGAGATCGTCGGCGGGTTCGGCGACACTGTCCGCTTCCGACTCGACGATGGCTTCGGGGTCTTGCGAGGAGTCGGTCAACTCATCGGCAACCTCGGGCAGCTCCGCGTCGGCTTCGGGCGCCGCAACTACGTCGGGCTCATCGGCGGCCTCGGGCTCCGCCGCACTCTCGGGCTCCGCTGCACTCTCGGGCTCCGCTGCACTCTCGGGCTCCGCTGCGCTCTCGGGCTCCGCTGCGCTCTCGGCGTCCGCTACCGCGTCCGGAGTGGTCCACGCCGACGACTCGATGCTCTCCGCGGCCGCCGCCGTGGGGATCGGCTCCGTGGGGATCGGCCCCGTGGGGATCGGCCCCGTGGGGATCGGCCCCGTGGGGATCGGCTCCGTCTCCTCGCCGAGGTCTGGGTCGACGGCCGCTTCCTCGTCGTGCTCGGCGATGGCCTCGGTGAGCTCAGCAGGTACCGTCGCGTCGTCGCCGGCGTCGGTCATTTCGCCGTCGGAGTCGAACAGCTCGGTCTCGTCCGGTTCGTCGTCGGCCTCGGGCTCGTCGTCGGCCGCGGGCTCGTCGTAGCCGACGGGCTCGTCGTCGACGTAGCCGACGGGCTCGTCGTCGACGTAGCCGACGGCACCGAGTGCTTCGAGTTCCTCGGCCCGGTCGGGGTGATACATCTGCAGACCACGTTCGCGGCCCTTGGTGGCGACGACGAAGTAGATCGCCGCGCACACGAAGAGCAGTGCCGCGGTGAACACGTTGATGCGGATGCCGGCAATGAAGGTGTAGGCGGTGTCCGAGCGCAGCAGTTCGACCACGAAGCGTCCCGCGCAGTAGCCGGCGACGTAGAGAGCGAACAGTCGGCCGTGGCCGATCCGGAATCGGCGATCGATGATGACGAGCGCGAGCACGACGAGAACGTTCCACACGAGCTCGTACAGGAACGTCGGGTGAACCACCTCGAAGACCTGGCCGGTGGAGGTCCCGCTGATGAGGTTCGGCCCGGTTTGGACGCCGTCGGTGCGTTCGTAGATCTCCAGACCCCACGGCAGCGTGGTCGGGCGGCCGTACAACTCCTGATTGAAGTAGTTGCCGAGTCTGCCGATGGCCTGGGCGAGCAGGATCGCCGGGGCGATCGCATCGCCAAAGGGCGGCACTCTGATACCGCGGGTACGACACCCGATCCACGCGCCGACGGCCCCGAGAATCACGGCGCCCCAGATTCCGAGACCACCGTCCCATATCTTCAGGACGTCGATCGGGCTCTTGCCGCCGCCGCCGAAGTAGATCTGCCAGTCGGTGAGGACGTGATAGATGCGGCCACCGATGAGGCCGAAGGGCACTGCCCAGATCGCGATGTCGAGGACCTCGCCGGGTTGCCCACCGCGAGCCACCCAGCGACGATCACCCCACCAGACCGCGACGATGATGCCGACGATGATGCACAAGGCATAGGCCCGCAGCGGCACCGGTCCGAGATGCCACACACCTTGGGGCGGACTCGGAATATAGGCGAGCAACGTCGTCGTCGGCGCGATCACGGTCACACCCTAGCCGACCACCGAGCACACACGATCGTGTGACCTGGGAACGTCATTCGCTGCGGAGTTCATCGGGGCGGACGCGGGTTGGCGACGCCGTCGGCGAGTTCACCGACGAGATCACGCAGTTGCGCCTGCCCGGCCTGGGCTGCGGTGACCAGCGCCGAGCCGACGATGACGCCGTCGGCGTACGAGGCGATCTGCGCGGCCTGCTCGCCGCTGCGAACGCCCAGCCCCACCCCGATCGGGATGTCACTGTGCTCACGGATTCGGGCACACAATTCGGGTGCGGCGTTCGACACGGCGCTGCGAGCACCGGTGACACCCATCGTCGAGGCGGCATACACGAACCCGCGACACGAATCGATGGTGTGGGCAAGCCGCTCCGGTGTCGACGACGGTGCGACGAGGTAGATGCGGTCGAGGCCGTGGGCGTCGGAGGCCTCGTGCCAGGCGTGACCTTCTTCGGGAATCAGATTGGGTGTGATCAGCCCCGCCCCGCCGGCCTCGGCGAGATCGGCGGCGAACCGATCGATGCCGTACCGCAGGATCGGGTTCCAGTAGCTCATCACGACGGCCTGCCCACCGGCCTCGGTGATCGCGCGGACCGCGGTGAACACGTCGCGCACCCGGACCCCGTTGGTCAGGGCGAGGCCGGCGGCCTCCTGGATGGTCGGGCCGTCCATGACCGGATCGGAGTACGGCACGCCGACTTCGATGATGTCGCAGCCGGCCTCGACCATCGTCGTGAAGGACTCGACCGAACCGCTGACCGTGGGATAGCCGACGGGCAGATAGCCGATGAGCGCGGCGCGGCCTTGCTCCCGGCATCGGGTGAACACCGGCGAGAGCCGTGACGAACCGGCGTGCCGGGCGGTGGTCGCGGTCATCGGCCCTCCCCTGTTTTCTCCGCGGCGGCCTCTTTCTCGGCGGCGGCCGATTCGCTTTGGCCCGCTTCGGTTTCCGATGGCGGCGGATCGAAGAGATGGAACCATTCGGCGGCGGTGTCGACGTCCTTGTCGCCGCGGCCGGACAGGCTGACGACGATGATGGGGGCGCCCGGGGTGCCGGCCTGGGCGCCGCGCGGCGATGTCCGGGCGAGCTCCTGGCCGAGCTTCAGGGCGCCGGCAACCGCATGCGCCGATTCGATCGCCGGAATGATGCCCTCGCGTCGGCTCAGGAGCGCGAGCGCATCCATCGCCTCGGTGTCGGTGATGGGCCGATATTGTGCGCGCCCGATGTCTTTGAGGTAGGCGTGTTCCGGACCGACCCCCGGGTAGTCCAATCCGGCTGAGATGGAATGGGATTCGATGGTCTGCCCGTCGTCGTCCTGCAGCAGGTAGGAGTAGGCGCCCTGGAAGGCACCGGGCGTTCCGCCGGTGAAGGTGGCCGCGTGCCGCCCGGTCTCCACCCCGTCGCCGGCCGCCTCGTAGCCGACCAGTCGCACGTCGGCGTCGTCGATGAACGGATGGAACACGCCGATCGCGTTCGATCCACCGCCCACGCACGCGACCACGGCGTCGGGCAGCCGCCCGGCCTGATCGAGGATCTGCGCGCGGGCCTCGAGTCCGACGATGCGCTGCAGGTCACGCACCAGCATCGGGAACGGATGCGGCCCAGCAGCGGTGCCAAAGCAGTAGTAGGTGTCATGGGCGTTGGTGACCCAGTCACGAAGCGCCTCGTTGATGGCGTCCTTGAGAGTGGCCGAACCGGTTTCCACGGCGATGACGGTGGCTCCGAGCAGTCGCATCCGCGCCACATTGAGGGCCTGGCGTTCGGTGTCGACTCGGCCCATGTAGACGATGCATTCCATGCCGAACAGTGCACAGCCGGTGGCGGTGGCGACCCCGTGCTGACCGGCGCCGGTCTCGGCGATGATGCGCGACTTGCCCATGCGACGGGCCAAGAGGAGTTGGCCGAGGACGTTGTTGATCTTGTGTGAACCGGTGTGGTTCAAGTCTTCTCGCTTGAGGAAGATCCGGGCACCACCGGCTTCGTCGCTGAGCCTGCCCGCCTCGTACAGCGGCGAGGGACGCCCGACGTAGTCACGCTGCAACCGGTCGAGTTCGCCCAGATACTCGTCGTCGGTGCGCATCTTCTCGTAGGCGGTGGTCACCTCGTCGATGACGGCCATCAGCGCCTCGGGCACATGCCGGCCACCGTAGACACCGAAATGGCCACCCGCGTCGGGTTCGAGGGAGGTGCGGGTCGCCACTCCCTGACTGGCCGTGGGCAGCTGGACCGGAGCGGCGGTGTCAGTGCCGCTGTTTTGCTGGTTCGTCACAGGACACCTCACTGCATCACGCATGCCAGCGGGATCGGCCGGAGCCGAAAACCACTGTCAGCGAACGGGTTTCGGACAGGACGGGTGGGTGCCGGCGGTGACCAGATCGGACACCGCGGTGCGGGGGTCGCCGCTGGTGACCAGTCCTTCGCCCACCAGGACAGCGTCGGCACCGGCACCGGCGAAGGCCAGCAGGTCGGCGGTGCCACGCACACCCGACTCGGCGACGCGAATCACCTTGGTGGGCAGCCCGGGAGCGATCCGGGAGAAGTTGTCGCGATCGACCTCGAGGGTCTTGAGATTGCGATTGTTGACGCCGACCACCGAGGCACCGGCGGCGAGCGCCCGGTCGGCTTCTTCCTCGGTGTGCACCTCGACGAGCGCGGTCATGCCGAGGCTCTCGGTTCGGTCGAGCAAGGCGGCGAGGACGTTCTGCTCGAGGGCGGCCACGATCAGCAGGATCATGTCGGCGCCGTGGGCCCGGGCCTCGTGGATCTGATACGGACCCACGATGAAGTCCTTGCGCAGCACCGGTATGTCCACCGCCGCGCGGACCGAGTCGAGGTCGGCGAGCGAACCCCGGAAACGTCGTTCCTCGGTGAGCACGCTGATGATGCGGGCGCCGCCCTGTTCGTAGGTGCGCGCGAGTTCGGCGGGATCGGGGATGACGGCGAGGTCGCCCCGCGAGGGACTCGCGCGTTTGACCTCCGCGATCACGCCGATACCGGGCAGGCGCAACGCCTCCATCACGTCCTTGGGTTCGGGCGCCTGGGCAGAGGCAGCCTTGACCGCCGCGTAATCGATGACCGCTTCGCGCGCGGCGACGTCGGCCTTGACTCCCTCGATGATCGAGTCGAGGATGTTCGGCGTGCTCACGACAGCTGGTTCCCTTTCGACGCTCCTGCCCTCGTCAGGGTAGTCCGGCATCGTTCTCGGCCCGTGCGCGGGTCCGTTGCGACCGATTCCCATCTCCGCCTCCGTCTCAGCGCGGCTCGGTCGGGTCGATCCCGGTGTCGAGCGCGTCCCACATCATGCGTTCGTTCACACCCGGTGAATCCGGCCCCGAAGAGTCCGGATTCGAAGGATCTGACCCGCCCGGATCCGGCTTCGCGGGATCCGAACCCGAGGAATCCGGGTCGCTGATGGCAGCGGTGCGTCGCTGATGCTCGGCGAAGAGTTCACGTTCGAGTTCCTCACGGCGGGCAGCCGGGGTCCGGTACTTGCTCGACATCCCGGCGCCCGATGCGGCGCGCAACAGCAGCACCGCGGCCGCGACGCAGCACACCGTGCCGATCAGGACGATGGCCGCCACCCAGCCGTTGGTGGTCGTCAGCCGGACCACGTAGCGGTCGGACAGGTCGATCGCGCGCGCTGCGTACATCGAGTCCTGACTACTCGTCAGCACCGACAACGCCGGGAATGCGGCGAGCAATCCGCCCGCGGCGACCAGGAGCGCCACCACCCGTAGTCCCCATCCGCGCAACGAGAAAGCGGCGAGGATGGCCGCCAGCAGTACCAGCGCCAACGGTGTGAGCCATGGACTCCAATCGGCGCCCTTGACCGGCATATAGCGGTCGGGCGACATGCCGTCGCCGGCGAACACCGTGGCCCACGTCAGCCTCGAGGACACCCAGAAGGCCAACGCGGCCAGTGCCAACAGGACTGCCGCGATCACCTTGATCCGGCGCGCCCGCGATGCCGAGGTCACGGCGTTGCCGGTCGGTCCGTCGGACGGTGGGTCGCCGGGTACGGCATCGGGTGTGGAGGGTCGATCAGTCACTGCCTTGTCCATCTCTGCATTCGGTGCCGCCCACTCGACGCATCGTCGAGGCGGCGGCGATCGCGTTGAGCACCGCGGTCGCCTTGTTGCGGGCCTCGTTGTACTCGTAATCCGGGTCGGAATCGGCGACCACCCCGCCACCGGCCTGAACATAGGCGCGGCCCTGCTTGACCAGGGCGGTGCGGATGGCGATCGCGGTGTCGGCGTTGCCGGCGAAATCGAGGTAGCCGACAATGCCGCCGTACAGGCCGCGCCGGGTGATCTCGTTCTGTTCGATCAGTTCCATCGCGCGCACCTTGGGCGCTCCGGTCAGGGTGCCCGCCGGGAAACAGGCGGCCACCGCGTCCAGGGCGTGCTTGTCGTCGCGCAACTCCCCCGACACCGTCGACACCAGGTGCATCACGTGGCTGTAGCGCTCGATGTGGCGGTAATCGCTCACCTTGACCGACCCAGGCCGGCACACCCGGCCGAGGTCGTTGCGGCCGAGGTCGACGAGCATCAGGTGTTCGGCATTCTCCTTCTCGTCGGCGATGAGTTCCTTGCCGAGGAGCTGGTCGTCTTCTTCGGTCGCGCCGCGCCACCGGGTTCCGGCGATCGGATGCGTGGTGGCCCACCGATCCTGCACGGTCACCAGCGCCTCCGGACTCGAACCGACGACGGTGTAGGGGTCGGCGTCGATGCCGGGGACGCGCAACAGATACATGTACGGGCTCGGATTCGACGCGCGCAGCACCCGATAGATATCGAGGGGGTCGGCGTCGGTGTCCATCTCGAAGCGCATCGACGGCACGATCTGAAAGGCCTCGCCTGCCTCGATCTCGCCGACGAGGTCGCGCACGATCCGGTGATACTCCTCGCGTGAGCGCTGCACACGGTAATCGGGTGCGGGCTTGTCGAAATGCGAGACGGTCGACACCGCGGGCGCGGCGAGCGCCTCGGTCATCCGGTCCAGACGCGCGAGGGCGTCGGCGTATGCCTGTTCGGCGCGGTCGTCGGAGCCGTCCCAGTTGACGGCGTTGGCGATCAGCGTGATGGTGCCCTCGTGATGGTCCACCGCGGCCAGGTCGGTGGCCAGCAGCATCATCAGATCGGGAAGTTGCAGGTCGTCGGTGGTGGTGGCGGGCAACCGCTCGAGGCGACGAACCATGTCGTAGGCCATGAATCCGACGAAGCCGCCGGTCAGCGGCGGCATGTCGGGTAACGGGTCGGTGGCCAGCAGCATAAGCGACTCGGCCAGCACGGTCAGCGGGTCACCGTCGACCGGAGCGCCGCTCGGTACCGTCCCCCACCAGCTGGCCCGGCCGTCGACAACGGTGAGGGCCGACGGCGCACCGGCACCGATGAACGACCACCGCGACCAGCTGCGCCCGTTCTCTGCCGATTCGAGCAGAAAGGTACCGGCGCGGTCTCCGGCGAGTTTGCGGTACGCCGACAGCGGGGTCTCCGAGTCGGCCAGCACCTTGCGGGTCACCGGCACGACGCGGTGGTCGGCGGCCAGCTCGAGAAACTCGGCCAGCGTGGTGGTGGCCGATCCGGCGGCGTGCTCGTGGGTGGATGTGCTCATCCCAGAGGCTCGCCGCCGACGCCCCACTGCGTGCGCGGAATCTCGGTGATCGTCACCCACACCGAATCGGCGCTCTTGCCGGTCGCCCGCGCATAGGCCTCGGTCACCGCGGCGATCGTCTCGCGTTTCACCCGGTCGGAAAGCCCGGGGGTCTGCGAGATCTGGATCAATGGCATGACTCCTCGCCACCTTTCATCGAATGAGCGTCGGTCCCGATTCTCCCAGGTTCGCTCCGGCAGCTGCTATCCGGCACCGACGGCGTCGGGTTCGGCGAACGGCAGCGACGGGGTGTCGAAGCAACTGTGGTTGCCGGTGTGGCACGCCGCGCCGACCTGGTCGACGATCAGCAGCACGGTGTCGCCGTCGCAGTCCAGCCGCGCGTCGCGCACGTATTGCGTGTGGCCGCTGGTGTCACCTTTGACCCAGTACTCCTGCCGCGACCGCGAATAGTAGGTCGCGCGGCGGGTGGCCAGCGTGCGTTCGAGGGCGGTGTCGTCCATCCACGCCACCATCAGCACCACGCCGGTGTCGCGTTCCTGCGCGACAGCGGCGAACAGGCCATCGGCGTTGCGTTTGAGCCGTCCGGCGAGTTCTGGGTCGAGTGCCATGGGTCATACCTCCATCGGGGAGACGCGTGAGGCGTCGGCCACCGGGGTGTCGCGTGCCGTGCGCACGGTGATGCCCTGGGCGGCCATCGAGTCCTTGACCTCACCGATCGTGAGTTCGCCGAAGTGGAACACCGATGCCGCGAGCACTGCGTCGGCGCCCGCGGTCACCGCAGGCGCGAAGTGCTCGACCGCGCCGGCGCCGCCACTCGCGATGACCGGTACGTCGACCGCCGCGCGCACCGCGCGCAGCATGCGGATGTCGAATCCCTGCTTGGTGCCGTCGGCATCCATCGAGTTCAGCAAGATCTCGCCGACGCCGAGTTCTTGTCCACGCCTTGCCCATTCGACGGCGTCGATACCGGTCCCCCGACGCCCACCGTGTGTGGTGACCTCCCAGCCCGACGCGGTGGGCTCGGCGTCGGCGGGAACGGTGCGGGCATCCACCGAGAGCACGATGCACTGCGAACCGAAGCGCCGGCTCATCTCGGCGAGCACCTCCGGTCGCGCAATGGCCGCGGTGTTGACACTCACCTTGTCGGCACCGGCCCGCAGCATGGCGTCGATGTCGGCGACCGCGCGGATGCCGCCACCCACGGTGAGCGGGATGAAGATCTGCTCGGCGGTACGACGCACGACCTCGAGCATGGTGGCGCGGCCCGAACTCGAGGCGGTGACGTCGAGAAAGGTCAGCTCGTCGGCGCCCTCGGCGTCATAGCGTGCGGCCAGCTCCACCGGGTCACCCGCATCGCGCAGATTCTGGAAGTTGATCCCCTTGACGACGCGCCCGTCGTCGACGTCGAGGCAGGGTATGACGCGCACGGCCAGGGTCATCGGTTGTTCTCCTCGGGACGGGACGGGCGGCCGGTCGGATCCGACCGCGGGTGCGACGGCGGGTGACCGGTGGACTCGACCGACCAGTCGTCGCCGATCACCTCCTCCACAACGGCCATGACCTCGGAATGAATTCCACGGGCACCGGCGACCAGTGACGGCGAGTCGACCGTCCAGCGCCGTCCGGACAGATCGGTGGCCACCCCGCCGGCCGCACGGACGAGCGCGGCCCCGGCCGCGTTGTCCCACGGATGCCGGCCGAAGGCGATCGATGCGCCGAACGTGCCCGACGCCGCGAAGGCCATGTCGACGCCGGTGCTGCCGGTCATCCGGAGCCGGGCGACACGCGTGGACAGTGCGCGGATGAGGTCGGCGCGACGCGCCCCCGGATACCTTCCGCCGTGCCCGGCGTTGAACGGGCCGAACCCGATCGCGTTCTGCGCCAACGTGGTCGGGCGTGGGAGAGCCACCGGCTCCCCGTTGCACAGCAGCGGCGAGTCGAGATGGCCGGCGAAACGCTTGCCCGACAACGGAAGCCACGTGAGACCGAGCACGCTCTCACCGTCGGCGAGCAACGCCAGCAAGATGCCGGTCAGCGGCACGCCCGCCGAATAGTTGAAGGTGCCATCGATCGGGTCGAGCACCCACACCACGCCCTCACCGACCGGCGGCCCACCGAATTCCTCGCCGTGCACCCCGAATCCGGTGCGTTGGGAGAGCTCGTCGCCGATGCGCCGCTCGAGGTCGAGGTCGATCTGGGTGGCGAAGTCGGTGTCGCCCTTGCGAACCGCGCTCGGCGCACCGAGCCCGGCGATGAAGTGGTCACTGACGCCGTCGAGGATGCCCCCGGCCACATTCAGCAGCCGGGGCAGGTCCAGGTCGGCGGCGGGGGTCACCGTCCGCTGACCGCCGACAGTGCCTCGGGCAGCGTGAACCGTCCCGCATAGAGCGCCTTGCCCACGATGGCGCCCTCCACTCCGCTGTCGACGAGACCGGCGATGGCGACCAGATCGTCGACGGCCGACACTCCGCCGGAAGCGACGATCGGCGCATCGGTGGCCGCGGCGACCTCGGCGAGCAGGTCGAGGTTCGGACCGCCGAGTGTTCCGTCCTTGGAGACGTCGGTGACGACGTAGCGTGCGCAGCCGTTGCCGTTGAGTCGTTCGAGGACCTCCCACAGGTCGCCGCCGTCGGTGACCCAGCCGCGTCCGCGCAGCCGGTAAGAGGTGCCCTCGCGGATGACGTCGAGCCCGACGGCGATGCGGTCGCCGTACTTGTCGATCGCGCGGGCACACCACTGCGGGTTCTCGAGGGCGGCGGTGCCCAGGTTCACGCGGGTGCAGCCGGTGGCCAGCGCCGCCTCGAGGGAGTCGTCGTCGCGAATGCCCCCGGACAGTTCGACCTTCACGTCGAGTTCGCCCACCACCCCGGCCAGCAACTCACGGTTGTCGCCGCGTCCGAACGCGGCATCGAGGTCGACGAGGTGAATCCACTGTGCGCCGTCGTTCTGCCAGGCCAACGCGGCCTCGCGCGGCGACCCGTAGGACGTCTCCGTGCCGGCGGCACCCTGCACCAGACGCACGGCCTGACCGTCGGCCACATCGACGGCGGGCAGGAGTTCGAGGGTTGTTCCCATGGGGTTCGGCGGGTCCTTTCGGGTTGTCGACCGTACGGTCGGCGGGTCAGCGCGTCGGGGGATTCATGCCACGCTGGGCACGCAATGCGCGTTCGGCCTTGCCGATCAGCCGCTTCGACGTCACCCCGATCGCGGTGATCATCAACGCGACGCTGATCAGTGCGGCGACGAGTCCGGCGATCGGACTCCACCTGGCCAGGGCCAGGATAATCGGGATAGAGATGAGCAGGACGATCACGCCTGCGCCGAGTACGAACAGCACGAACCGGCCGTAGGAGAACTGATACTCGGCATCGCCGCCCGGATGCCCGCCGGCTGCGGCGCCCCCGGAAGACCCGGGCGAAGAGGTCACGACAGGCTCCCGATCCAGTTGCTCAGCAGCTGCGCCCCCGCGTCACCGGATTTCTCCGGATGGAACTGGGTGGCGCTCAGCGGTCCGTTCTCCACCGCGGCCAAGAACTTGCCGCCATAGTCGGCCCAGGTCAATTGCGGGGCCCGCAGTGCGGTGCCCTCGTTGTCCATATCCCAGGACTGTGCGGCGTAGGAGTGCACGAAGTAGAAGCGGGTCTGGTCATCGAGTCCGGCGAACAGCACCGAGTCGTCCGGGGCGTCGACGGTGTTCCAGCCCATGTGCGGCAGCACCGGCGCCGGCAACCGGGTGACCGCGCCCGGCCACTCGCCGCAGCCGTCGGCCTCCACCCCGAACTCGACTCCCTGCTCGAAGAGGATCTGCATGCCGACGCAGATGCCGAGCACCGGCCGGCCGCCGGCGAGGCGACGGCCGATGAGGCGGTCGCCCTTGACCGCGCGCAGACCCTCCATGCAGGCGGCGAACGCCCCGACGCCGGGCACCACGAGCCCGGTCGCGTTGAGTGCGGCGTCGAAATCGCTGGTGACGTTCACCTGCGCTCCGGCCCGCTCGAGCGCACGCTGGGCCGAGCGCAGATTGCCCGATCCGTAGTCGAGGACAACGACGTCTGGGCTGGTCACGTCCGGGCTCATAGGGCACCTTTTGTCGACGGCACACCCGAGACGCGTGGATCCGGCTCGGTGGCCTCCCGGAGTGCTCGGGCCACGGCCTTGAACTCGGCCTCGGTGATGTGGTGGGGGTCGCGTCCGTAGAGCACCCGCACGTGCAGGGCGATACGGGCGTTGAGCGCGATCGACTCGAAGACGTGGCGGTTGATCACCGTGGCGTAGGGCACGCCCGGATGGCCGCCGATCACCGCGGTGAGCAGATGCTCCGGTTCGCCGCTGTGGACGCAGTACGGCCGGCCGGAGACGTCGACCACCGCGTGCGCCAGGGTCTCGTCCATCGGGATGTAGGAGTCGCCGAAGCGCCGGATGCCCTTTTTGTCTCCGAGTGCCTGCGCCAATGCCTGACCGAGGACGATCGCGGTGTCCTCGATGGTGTGGTGCCCTTCGACCTCGAGATCGCCCTGCGCCTGGACGGTGAGGTCGAAGCTGCCGTGCGCCCCGAAGGCGGTCAGCATGTGGTCGAAGAAGGCGATGCCGGTGGAGATGTCGGTGCGGCCGGTGCCGTCGAGGTTCAGCTCGACCGCGATCGACGACTCCTTGGTCGTGCGTTCGATCTTGGCGATCCGCGGTGACGAGGCGGTCGTTGCCCTCGAATCCTGTGTGGTGGTCACTTACCCATTCTCCAGATCGGTGGCGGCGAGTCGACGGCTGACGTCGAGGAAGGTGTCGTTCTCGTCCGGCAGGCCGATGGTCACCCGCAGGTATCCGGGTATCCCGACATCGCGGATGAGGACCCCCTCGTCGAGGTAACGCTGCCAGGAGGCCTGCGCATCGGCGAATCGCCCGAACAGCACGAAATTGGCGTCGGAATCGATCACCTCGAATCCGGCGGCGGCGAGGGCGCCGACGACCCGCTTGCGTTCGGCGACGATGTGCGCCACCCCCGCCAAGGTGTCGTCGCCGTGCCGCAGCGCCGCCCGCGCGGCGGCCTGGGTGAGAACCGACAGGTGATATGGCAGTCGGACCAGTTGCAGCGCGTCGACGATGGCCGGTGCGGCGGCCAGGTATCCGAGGCGGCCTCCGGCGAAGGCGAAGGCCTTGCTCATGGTGCGGCTGACGACCACCTTGGCCGGGAACTCATCGATCAGCTCGGCGGCACTGGGTTGCTCGGAGAACTCGGCGTAGGCCTCGTCGACGATGACGATCCCCGGCGCGGCGTCCACGATGGCCCGCAGCCCCGCATTCGGTATCGACGCACCGGTCGGGTTGTTGGGCGAGGTGACGAACACGACGTCGGGCCGGCGGGCGCCGATCTCGCCGACGGCGTAATCGACGTCGAGCGAGAAGTCGGCGTTACGCTTGGCCTCCAGCCACGTCGTGGTGGTGCCGTCGGAGATGATCGGGTGCATCGAATAGCTCGGCACGAAACCCAGTGCACTGCGCCCCGGGCCGCCGAAGGCCTGCAACAACTGCTGCAGGATCTCGTTGGAACCGTTCGCTGCCCAGAGGTTCTCCACCGAGAGCCCGACACCTGTCGCGCGCGTCAGGTACTCGGCGAGTTCGGTGCGCAACGCGATCGCGTCCCGATCGGGATAGCGGTGCAGGTCGGCTGCGGCGACCCGCACGGACTCGGCGACGTCGGCGACCAGAGCCGGCGACGGCGGATGCGGATTCTCGTTGGTGTTGAGAATCACCGGAACCTTCAGTTGCGGTGCGCCATAGGGACTTTTGCCACGCAGGTGTTCGCGCAACGGCAGCGCGTCGACACCGATCGACGCTCCGGGAACCCGTTGCCCGCTCACCGCGGTCACTTCCGTACCTCGCCGGCGAACCGCCGGCTGACCGCATCGCCGTGTGCCGGCAGGTCTTCGGCCTGGGCGAGGGTCACGACCTTGTCGGCGACGTCACGCAACGCGGCCTCGTCATAGTCGATGACGTGGACACCTTTGAGGAATGTCTGCACCGACAGCCCCGAGGCGAACCGGGCCGAACCCGACGTCGGCAGAACGTGATTGGAGCCCGCGCAGTAATCGCCGAGACTCACCGGGGCGTAGTTGCCGACGAAGATCGCACCCGCGTTGTGCACACGGTCGGCCACTGCGGCGGCGTCTCGCGTCTGGATCTCCAGGTGCTCGGCGGCATAGGCGTCGACGACCGCCAGACCGGTGTCGAGATCGTCGACGAGGACGATCCCGGACTGCTTGCCCCTCAAGGCAGTTGCCACCCGCTCGCGGTGTTTGGTCTGGGCCACCTGCGATTCCAGGGCGGTGTCGACCGCGTCGGCGAGTGCGACACTGTCGGTGACCAGTACCGACGCCGCGAGCACGTCATGCTCGGCCTGCGAGATGAGGTCGGCGGCAACGAGTTCCGGTACCGCGGACGCGTCGGCGAGAATCGCGATCTCGGTCGGGCCGGCCTCGGAATCGATGCCCACCACCCCGCGGCAGAGTCGCTTGGCGGCGGTCACGTAGATGTTGCCGGGTCCGGTGATCAGGTCGACGGGATCGAGCACCGCCCCCGGTGTCTCGGCGGCGTCGGTGTCGGTTCCGCCATAAGCCAACAGGGCGATGCCTTGCGCGCCGCCGACCGCCCACACCTCGTCGACTCCTAGCAGCGCGCACGCTGCGAGGATGGTCGGGTGGGGCCAGCCACCGAAATCCTTCTGCGGCGGCGAGGCCACCACCAGCGAGCCGACCCCTGCCGCCTGAGCCGGTACGACGTTCATGATCACCGATGACGGATACACGGCATTGCCGCCGGGCACGTACAGACCGACCCGGCGGACCGGAATCCACTTCTCACTGACGACGCCGCCGTCGACGACCTCCGTGCGGGTCGTCTCCCGGCGTTGGTCGGCGTGCACGGCGCGGGCGCGGGTGATCGATTCGCGCAGCGCGGCGGTGATGGCCGGATCGAGCGCGGCGAGCGCGTCGGCGATCATGGCGGTAGGCACATGCACCGAGGTGGGACGCACGCCGTCGAAGCGCTCCCCATACTCCAGCGCCCCGGCGGTCCCCTGTTCGGCGACCGCATGAACCACCGGCGCCACCGTGTCGAGAACGGCGTTGACGTCGGTGCCCCCGCGGGGCAGCGCGCGACGCAGTTCGGCGAGCGTCGGGGTGCTACCGCGCAGGTCGGTTCGGGCGAGCATGGTCTCTCCTGGTCGGGGTGCGGGAATTGACGAGTCCAGGATACGGGGCTGGGGCCACCCGATTTCACCTGCACCTCGCGCGCGCGTCCCGTCAACTCGGAGACGAATCCATTACGCGACGCTAACGGATTGCGGTTCTCGCCGCATCTGCCCCACCGGCGGCGAATATGCTCGCGGCGACTCACGAGCCGAGTCACCGATCCAGACAAACGCCGCCACCGAAATGGAGACCGGTGTGAGTTCTCGACACCGACGCCGTTTTCCGCGCCGGGTGCAAACGCTCGGTGTGCTCGTGGCCAGCGTGTTATCGCCGCGTCCGCAGCGATAACCCTGTCGGCCGGCGACGCCCGGGCCACGCGACTGGTGTCGGTACGCGACGTCTCGGCGACCGAGTCGGTGGTCGAGGTCTATTCGACGGCGATGAACAAGGTCGTCGTCAACCAGGTGCTGCATCCACCCGGGCGGCCGGGCGGACCGACGGTGTACATGCTGCCCGGACTCGGCGGCGGCGAGGACGGTATCTCCTGGATCAACAACGGCGGTGCCCGCGGTTTCTTCGCCGGCAAGCGGGTCACCGCGGTCTTCCCGGTCG
Source organism: Gordonia sp. DT30 (assembly GCF_049844915.1). Lineage (NCBI taxonomy): Bacteria > Bacillati > Actinomycetota > Actinomycetes > Mycobacteriales > Gordoniaceae > Gordonia > Gordonia sp. DT30. The sequence goes on from NZ_JBNCLY010000014.1 coordinate 76,369, forward strand.
GCGGGCGGGCGTCGATGTTCACCGACTGGCAGAACGACGACCCCGTTCTCGGCCGCAACAAGTGGCGGACCTATCTCACCCGGGAGCTGCCGGCGATCATCGACCGGACGTTCCACACCAATGGCGTCAATGCCATCACCGGTGTGTCGATGTCGGGCGGCCCCGCGCTCGCGATCGCCGAATCGGCGCCCCGACTGTATCGGGCCGTGGCCTCGTACAGCAGCTGTCCCGGAACCACCGACCCGGTCGGTCTCGGCGCGGTGACCGCCGTCGTCACCCGTGGGGGCGGGAACGTCCTGAACATGTGGGGGCTGCCCGGAAGCCCCGCCTGGACCGCGAACGACCCGATTGTCAATGCCCCGAAGTTGCGTGGAAAGGCGATCTTCCTGTCTGCGGCGTCGGGCATTCCCGGCCCCATCGATGGCGGCCCGCGTGAGACCTTCGGCGAACTCGTCGGCGGCGGACAGATCGAGGCCTACACGCGGGCCTGCACCACGAACATGTCGAACCGGCTGCACGCCTTGGGAATTCCGCACTCCTTCTCCGCACGGCCCCAGGGCTCGCACTCGTGGGGACTGTTCGCGGCGGACCTGCGTGCATCGTGGCCGGTGATCGGCACAGCGATCGGGGCGTGAGCGGCACCGCGCCTGCCGCTTTCGTGGGCCGGCGCCCTATGAAGTTCTCAAGGTACGGTCGCGGTCCCGGCGGGCCGGGTGCAAGGGGTGGAAAGTCTTGTGGGTAGGCCTGTTTCAGGCAGGTGTCAGATGGCTTGTGCGGTCAGGCCGCGTTGTCGAGTCGTAGGGTGCGCCGGTTGTAGGCGGGTTGTGGTCGTCGTTTCGGGTCGATGGTGGCGGGTGGGATCAGCCACGGATGCCGGTCGAAGCCCATGACCACATCCCAGTAATCATTCGGCCCGCTCGCTTCGCTCCCGGCGCCGGCGCGGTCGTGGACGTCGTGGTGGCACGCGGTGCACAGCAGGCAGCCGTTGTCGACGTCGGTGGGGCCACCGTCGGCCCAATGCTTGAGGTGGTGGCTCTGGGTGCGCGAGGCGGGTGCACCGCATTTGATGCAGCATTCGTCGCGGAGGATGAACGCTTTGCGTTGGGCGTTGGTGAACAATCGTTTACGGCGTCCGAGTTGTAGGGGTGTTTGTTCGTCGTCGAGGATGGCGACGGTCAGTTGGGCGTCACACGTCAATGTGGTGGCGAGTTGGTCGGTGACCGGCCCCATGTGTTGCAGCGCGGATCGGTCGGGCTGTTCGGCGTTGAGTGTCAAAAGCACGTCATACCGCGATGTCGTCGACACCGTGTCGTCGGCGAGTCCGCGGGCGGCGGCTTCCAACAGTGTTTCGAGTGCGTCAGCCTGGCGTTGCCGGACCGTGCGCGGGTCGTGGGAGCCGTCGGGTCGGGGTGTGGGGGCGGACAGCGTTTCGATGGTGGTGCACAGCTTTTCGCCGACACTCATGTCGAGGTCGGCACGCATGTCGAGGCGGCCGTCGCTGGTTGTGGCGAGGGTGACGCTGTTGAGGGAACGATTTTCGGCAGCGGGTGCGCCGCCGGTGTCGTCGGCGAGGAGGTTGCCGAGTTGTCGCGCGTGCTTACCGATTTCGGCTGGACTCATACCCGACAACGCTTGGGACACCAACGCGCGGGTGTGATCGCGGCGTTGTTCGGGGGTGACGGGTTCGCCGGCGCGGGATTTGATGTGGCCGAGTCCGAGGACGATGGCGTCGGCGTGGTCGAGGGATATCGCACCGTCGACGGTATGTGTGCGGAGGCCGTCGATGCCTGTGGTGGTGCCGACGCGGACGAGTCGGCCGGCAACAGCCGGCGCGATTCCCATGGTGATCAACAGTTGTCGTACCGAGCGGCCTTGGGGTGCGGTCATCTTGAGGCGGTCGAACTCGCCGGTCAGGGTGGCCGCGTAGTGATCGAGCATGTTGCGCAACACGATCAGCTGCTGCATTGCCGCGAACGCCTCTCGGGAGGTGATATCCGCACGGAAGGTGCGGTCGTCGAACTGCGCGATGAGGCCCGCGAACAGCTCAGCCGAAAGCTCCGTGGAATGAGTGGTGTCGTCGATCATGAATTCCCCCTGGATGATCTTGCGATGACCCCAGTATAGCAGAAGAATTGCTCGAAGAGGGGGTGGAGGAAGATTAATCCACAAGGGCTGCAACACCTTTCGTCCCATCAGTGAACGATTGCCACATCAGTGAACGCCTTCCTCAGCGTGAACAGAAGTCACGTCGCCAGTATCGTCGGCGACCATTGTTGCTACTCCTGACCCACCGGGCGCCAAAATCGAATACCCGGATTTTGGGCTCGCCGAGGTCACCGGGACCGCATTGCAGTGGAATTGGTCCAGCGGGCCGATCTTTATCACGGATCCTGTGGACTCGACTCGACGGATCTCATCGATCGATCCCAAGGGTCCGGGCATAACGCTGCGCTGCCCGCCAGCGGTCAACTCGCCCGCCACGCATCGCCTCTGCGACCCAGCCCGTTGGCGCTCCCCCGACGCCGACGCTCCGGCCCCGCACCGGACTACGGGATATCCAACCCCAGATCGAGCACGGTCACCGAATGGGTGAGCGCCCCGACGGCGAGGTAGTCGACGCCGGTGCGGGCGTATTCGCCGGCCTGATCGAGGTGCAGACCGCCCGACGACTCCAGCCTCGTCTCCGGCGAGCGAGAGTTGCGGCGCTGCACCGCAATCTGCGTTGCCCACGGCTCGAAGTTGTCGAGCAATACCAACTGCGGTGCGAGCGCCAGCACCTCGTCGAGTTGCTCGAGCGAATCGACCTCGACCTCGACCGGTAGATCCGGTGCGGCCGCGCGGACCGACTCGAGTGCGGCACCGACCGAACCTGCGGCAGCGACGTGGTTGTCCTTGATGAGTGCGGCGTCACCGAGCCCCATACGGTGGTTGACCCCACCACCGGCCCGCACCGCATACTTCTGCAGAGATCGCATGCCGGGCAGAGTCTTTCGCGAGTCACGGATCTTTGCGTCGGTGCCGGAGACCGCGTCGACCCACGCCGCGGTGGCGGTCGCGATCCCGGAGAGGTGACACAGCAGATTCAGTGCGGTGCGCTCGGCGGTGAGCAGCGCCGCGGTCGGAGCGTGCACCGTGAGCACCGAATCGCCGGGCGCCACGCGCGTGCCATCGGCTGTCACCGCGGCGACCTCGTAGGCACCGTGGCCGATCACCTCGTCGAAGACGGCCAGCGCCACCGGGATTCCGGCGACGACGCCGTCTGCGCGGCTGACGATGGCGGCGTCGGTGGTCGCGTCGGCGGGCACCGTGGCAGCCGTGGTGACGTCGGGGCCGAAGCGCAGATCCTCGTCGAGGGCGGTCCAGATCAGCCCCCGGATCTCGTCGGTGATCGCCAGGTCGAGTGCACCGGTCGTGGTTTGTCCGACGAATGCGGCATTCATCGGGTCACTCTCCCGAACCCGGGTTGCCGATCGCGATCATCCGCTCGACACTCTGACGTGCCCGCGCCGCGACGTCGTCGGCCACGAACACCTCATCCCGCCCCTCGCGCAGTGCCCGCAAGAGCGCGGCAGGGGTGATCATCTTCATGTAGGGGCAGGACGCACGGTCGTTGACCGCCTGGAAGTCGATTCCGGGCGCGGCCTTGCGCAACTGATGCAGCATGCCGATCTCGGTGGCGACCAGCACCTGCGCGGCGCCAGTCGTGCGGGCCGCGTCGATCATGCCGCCGGTGGAGAGGATCTTGACGCGGTCGTCGGCCACCGCTCCCTCCCCGGCGAGATAGAGCGCAGATGTGGCGCAACCACACTCGGGGTGGATGAACAGGTCGGCATCGGGGTGGGCGTCGGCCTGCGCGGTCAGCTCGTCGCCGTTGATCCCGGCGTGGACATGGCACTCGCCGGCCCAGATGTGGATGTTGTCGCGGCCTGTCTCGCGTTTGACGTGCGCGCCGAGGAACTGATCGGGCAGGAAGAGCACGTCACGGTCGGGATCGATGGAGGCGACCACGTCGACGGCGTTGGACGAGGTGCAGCAGATGTCGGTGAGCCCCTTGACCTCCGCGGTCGTGTTGACATACGACACGACGACGGCGTCGGGGAACTCAGCCTTCCACGCCCGCAGCTCGTCGGCGGTGATCGAGTCGGCCAGTGAGCAGCCTGCACGCTCATCCGGGATGAGGACGCGTTTGTCGGGACTCAGGATCTTGGCGGTCTCGGCCATGAAATGCACACCGCAGAAGACGATCTCGTCCGAGTCGACCTCGGCGGCGATCCGCGACAGCGCGAGCGAATCACCGACATGGTCGGCGACATCCTGGATCGCCGGCAGTTGATAATTGTGGGCCAGCAGGGTGGCGTTGCGGGCTCGGGCGAGGCGACGGACCTCCTCGGCCCATTCGGCGGTCGGCTCGACACCGCTGTATCCACCGGGTCCGTCGACCCAGTGCACGTCGGCCGGCGCGGACGCCGTCGCGCCGGCAGTGATGCGGTCGCTGGTGATGCTCATCTACCACTCCGTCCTTCATGCCGCCCGGGCATCGCGCTCGTGGCACGGGCTCTATTCCGAGGCCGGTTTTCGTCTGCTGGTCGAAAACCTGGTGACCATCGTAACACCGCCGCCGGCGCGGACATTCCGCCGCGAAGCGAGTAGTTCCAAGCACATTCCAAGTAGTCCACTACGCGTTTGCCGAAAACTCATCGCCCGTAGCGTTCCGTTTGCATCGCTGCTCCACCCCTCACCTGCACCTTCACAGGAGGCCGACCCTCATGACCGCAAGCCTGCCCACCACCGCCGACATCACGAATCCCGTGATCCCGGCAGTTCCACCACGTCCCGTCATCGCGGTGCGACGCACCTACTCCACTCCTCTGCAAGCCGTTCGCCGCCGACAAGAGGCACTCGAACGACTCGCCGCCCGACGCAGCGTTCCTGCAGCTCCTCCGCGACCGGTCACGCTGCGCGCGGTGACACCGGCGGCACCGCCGGAAACCCCCACATATCCCGCGGTGCCGCTCACCTCCCGCGAGATCGAGGTTCTGCGTACCTGGCTGTTGGTCGATTCCAAATCCGAGGCGGCGAGTGGCCTGCACATCTCCGTCGGAACGGTCAACACGCACCTTGCGCGGATTCGCAACAAGTACGCGCAGGCCGGTCGCACCGCACGCACCAAGGCCGCACTCGTCGCGCGCGCCATCCAGGACGGACTCGTGGTACTCGACGAGCTCTGAGCACTCGGCCCACCACATTTTCTGCGCCAAGCGATCTCAGCGCAGATCTCACATGGGAGGGCGCAACGTGGCAAATTCGTCGGTGACCCGAATCTCTTTGTCCGCGAAGGCATACAACGCCGGCGGCCGGCCCCCGGATCGGCCGGTTCGCCCGAGGGTGCCCGTGGCCATGACGACACCACGACGACTGAGGATACGCAACAGATTGGTGGTGTCGACCCGGTAGCCGAGGGCAGCGCCATAGATCTCCGAGAGCTCCGACATCGGGAATCGGGCGGGCGCGAGTGCGAACGCGATATTGGTGTACGACAGCTTCGCGGCCAGCCGCAACCGGGCCTTGGTGATGACCTCACCGTGATCGAAGGCGAGCGCGGGCAGCGCGTCGACGGGATGCCAGTCGCCGCGGTCGGGCACGGTATTTCGTGCGTCACTGGGCACCAGCCCCACATACGTCGACGCGATCGTACGAAGCTCGGGCACGCGGTCCGGTGCGGAGAACACCGCGAGTTGTTCGAGATGTGCGAGCTCCCCGAGGTCGAGTCTGCCTGCGACGATCTGGCGCGCACTCGCCTCCAGGGTCTCCCCCGGTACGACGTCACCGCCGGGCAGACACCACCGGCCGCCCTCGTCGGGTGCCAGCAACACACAGAGCTCGGGCGCGCCGGCGCCGATACCGCGAACCCGGAACACCGCGGTCAGGACCTCGACCCGCACACTCGACGTGGACGCCGCATCGGACCCGGAGGCAGGCGAGGGCGAGGGCATGGCGTCGATTGTATGGGTGCACCCCGCACGGTTCACCCGGGCGACGTTTTTGGTCAGTGGCCTTGCCCGGGCAATCCCGGAGCCGCAGGCAACGGCGCCTCGGCCACTTCCGGCGGGGCGTCGCCGACCCCGAGGTCGCCATGGCGACTGACGAGTGCGAGCACCAGGTAGACCAGCGTCGCGGCCAAGGGCGCGCAGACCACCAGAGCCCATGCACCGCTGGGGGATCCGCGCGTCGCCCCGTCGAGCCACAGGTCGGGTGCGGCCCGGAAGCTCTGGCCGACCGAGAAAGAATCCGGGTCGGGGAATCGGCGGGCGGCCATCAGCGTGCCCGCCCACCCGGCGATGCCCGAACCGACAACGGTGGACACCAACACGACCCCGTAACCGGGCAGCCCACGCCAGGCCGACGCCACGATCCAGACCAGCACGGCCGCGATCGCGCCGTAACCGAGCATGACGAACGCAAAGGCCGACACCCCGGCAATACTGTCGACGGCGATGACACGCGTGTAGCCCTTGACAGCCGTCATCGCCGGAGTGAGAACCGCCCACACACCGCCCGCGACGACTCCGAGGACCACGACGACCACAGCCGCGGCGACCAGGATCGCCGGCGTGCGATGCGGCAGGCGCGTTCGGGTCGGCGCGGTCACCGGTGACCCGATCGGGAGGAGTCGACGCCACCGTGGCGTGAGCATCGGGCATCCCAACCGTCGGGGCGGACCTGCACCACCATCCGCCGCCCGCATTGGCCGCAGAACCGTGGCGGCTCCAGCCCCAGCCGGGCCGCGGGGGGTATGGCCTCGGGTGACTGGATCTCGAGCTCGATACCGGTGTAGACGCCGTACCGGCAGGGCGGATCCAGCGGTCCCGGGATCGGCGGCGTGCCCGTACCCGTCGCGTCTGCCGTCGCTGCGGTTGACCTCATCACTCCACTCACCCTGCGAGCCTAACCACTTGTGCCGTGTCCCCGGTCGTCGTGCGCGTCAGATGCTGTCGTTGAGCGCCTTGATCGGCATCGACAGATCGTTGAGCAGGTCGAGATCGTCCTCGGCCGGCCGGCCCAGCGTGGTCAGATAGTTGCCGACGATGACGGCGTTGATGCCACCGAGGATGCCCTGTTTCGCGCCGAGATCACCGAGGGTGATCTCGCGGCCGCCGGCGAACCGCAAGATGGTGCGCGGCAGCGCCAGCCGGAAGGCGGCCACGGCCTTGAGTGCCTCGGCGGCGGGCAAGACGTCGAGATCGCCGAAGGGAGTGCCCGGGCGCGGGTTGAGGAAGTTGAGCGGGACCTCGTCGGGTTCGAGGGCGGCGAGGTCGGCGGCGAACTCGGCGCGCTGTTCGAGGCTCTCCCCCATGCCCAGGATGCCACCGCAGCAGACCTCCATGCCCGCATCGCGCACCATGCGCAGGGTGTCCCAGCGTTCCTCCCAGGTGTGGGTCGTCACGACGTTCGGGAAGTGGCTGCGCGCGGTCTCGAGATTGTGGTTGTAGCGGTGCACGCCCATCTCGGCGAGCGCATCGACCTGCTCCTGGGTGAGCATGCCCAGGCTGCAGGCGATCTGGATGTCGACCTCGTTGCGGATGGCCTCGATGCCCGCAGCGACCTGCGCGAGCAGCCGCTTGTCGGGTCCGCGTACCGCGGCGACGATGCAGAACTCGGTGGCGCCGGTCTTGGCGGTCTGCTTGGCGGCCTCCACGAGCGACGGGATGTCGATCCAGGCACTGCGCACCGGTGAGGCGAAAAGGCCCGACTGCGAACAGAAGTGGCAGTCCTCAGGGCACCCGCCGGTCTTGAGGGAGATGATTCCCTCGACCTCGACCTCGGGACCGCACCAGCGCATGCGGACGTCGTGGGCCAATTGCAGCAGTTCGGTGAGCCGGTCGTCGCCGAGCCGGAGCACACGGAGCACCTGGTCGCCGGTGACCGGCTCGCCGCGTTCGAGAACCTGCGTGCGTGCGAGGGCGAGGATGTCGTCGGTCGCCGTATCGGCTCGTGTGGTGACGGTCTGTTCGGGTGCCTGGGTCATGGGAGAACTCCTTGCGGGGTCGTGGCGGGCTGGGTCGTGGCGGGCTGGGTCGTGGCGGGCTGGGGCTGGGTCGGTGCTCCCGAGGCGGGGGCGAGGGTCGCAATCCACCCGGCGTCGAACCATCCGGGTGCAGCGCGGGTGAAGGCGGCACGGTCGCGTCGTGCGGCACCGGCGGGCAGCGCGCCGACGACCGGTACGCCGGTCAGCCGGGGCAGGTCCTCGAGGTTGCAACGCATCGCGAGATCCGGTGCCTGCGGCCAGGATCCGATCACGAGTCCGGCCGGCGTCAAGCCCGCCGACCGGATGGCACGCACGCTCAGGTCGGCATGATTGAGAGTGCCCAGATCCGGCGCGACGACGACGAGGACCGCCGCCGAGAGTGCGGTCGCGACATCGAGGATCGTGTGGCCGGGGCCCAGTCGCACCAGTACCCCGCCGGCACCCTCGACGATGGTCATCTGGTGCTGCGCAGCGAATCCGGCGATCCGGCGGTGCACGTCTCCGGGATCTGCCTGGGCCAGGCCGGCATGACGGGCGGCGGTCTCGGGAGCCAGCGGGTCGGGGTAGCGGACGCATTCGAGGGTCGGCAGATTCCCGGCGAGTGCGGTGACGGTCGCGAGGTCACCCGGCTCCTGCGGGCCGACCCCGGTCTGCATCGGCTTGCACACCGCGACGTCGGTACCGCGGGCGGCGAGGGCCGCCGCGAGCGCGGCGGTGACGATCGTCTTGCCGACATCGGTCGAGGTGCCGGTCACTACGAGCGTAGAACCGGAAACCTGTGGTGGCCCGGTGTGCGTGCGCGTCACCTCGCCCCCACTTCACCCAAGGCGGCGCCCACCACGTCGGCAGCGCGGTCGACGGTGGCGGCGTCGAGGTCGGCGCGCATCGTCAGCCGCAGCCGCGAGGTGCCCGCCGGCACCGACGGCGGACGGAAACATCCGACGAGTACCCCTCGGGCCCGGCACGCGGCGGCGGCGGCGACCGCCCGTTGCGGGTCGCCGAGAATCACCGACAACACCGCGGAGGTCTCCGGTGATCCGTCCGGCCCGGTCGGCAGGTCGACGCCCAATCGGTGGGCCATGCGAAGGACGTTGTAGCGCAGCCTTTCCGGGATCTGCGGATCGGCGCGCAGGACGCCGAGCGCAGCGCGCGCCGCACCGACTGCGGCCGGATTGAGCCCGGTGTCGAAGATGAAGGTGCGGGCCCGATCGATGAGGTGATCGCGCAGCACCGTCGGACCGAGCACGATACCGCCCTGGGCGCCAAGGGATTTCGATGCGACAGCGGTGACCACGAGGTCGGGCGCACCGGACAGGCCGGCGTCGGCGACGACCCCGCGCCCACCCGGGCCCCGCACACCCAGTGCATGTGCCTCGTCGACCAGCAAAGCCGCCGCGTGCGCCCGGGCGGCGTCGTAGAGCTCACGCACCGGGGCGGCGGCACCGTCGACGCTGTAGATCGAGTCGGTGACGACCAGCGCCCGCCGTTCCGCCCGATCGGCAAGAGCAGCGCGGACGGCACGGTGATCCCCACGCTCGACGACCACGACCCGGGCCCGTGAGAGCCGGCATCCGTCGATCAGTGACGCATGTGTGCCGGTGTCACTGACGATCAGGTCGCTGCGCCCGGCGAGTGCGGTGATCGCACCCACGTTGGCGAGGTAGCCCGACGAGAACAGCAGGGCCGCAGGGAAACCCAGGAATGCGGCGATCTCGCTCTCGAAGTCGACATGTGCGCGCGTGGTGCCGGCGACCAGTCGCGACGCCGTCGCCCCGGCGCCCCACTGCGCCACGGCGTCGTGCGCACCGGCGAGGACCGCCGGATTGGTGGACAACCCGAGGTAGTCGTTGGAGGCGAGGTTCACCAGCTCGGCGCCGGCGGCACGGACGAACGGCTCCCGGTGCAGGCCAGCCTCGACGGTGGCGCGCTGGTCGTCCGACAACCAAGCAAGTGCGGTACCGGCGGCGTGCTCGCCAGGTGTCCGCGGCATCGAGGCCGGTGCGGGGTGTAGGGCCGTCATCGCGACACCACCTCTCGTGTTGCGTCCAGTGAGGTACCGACCGCGGCCCGCATACCGGTCGCGATCTGCTCGACGTCGGCGGCGGAACTGATAAACGGGGGCATGGCGTAGACGAGCGTGCGGAACGGCCGCAGCCACGCACCGGAGTCGACGGCGGCCGCGGTGGCGGCCGCCATGTCCACGGGGGTGTCGAGTTCGACGACGCCGATCGCGCCGAGGACGCGGACGTCGACGACACCGTCGACCGACCGGAGTGGTTCCAGCCCGGCGCGCAGGCCGGCGTTCACCCGGGCGACGTCCTCGCGCCAGCCACCCGAGATCAGTAACTCCGTCGAGGCCACCGCGACCGCGCACGCCAGCGGATTGGCCATGAACGTGGGCCCGTGGGCCAGTCCGCCCGCCTCACCGGCACTGATGACCGCGGCGATCTCGGCGGTGCACAGTGTCGCGGCGAGCGTCAGATATCCCCCGGTCAGAGCCTTGCCGACGCACATGATGTCGGGAGCGACGTCGGCAAGATGCGCGGCGAACAACGATCCGGTGCGGCCGAATCCCGTGGCGATCTCGTCGAAGATCAGCAGCACGCCGTGCTCGTCGCAGATGCGTCGCAGCGCCCGCAGGTGGGACGGATCGTGAAACCGCATGCCTCCGGCGCCCTGCACGACGGGTTCGACGATGATCGCCGCGAGTTCATCACGACGGGCGGCGACCACGTCGTCGAGTGCGGCGACGTAGGCGTCGTCGGCGACTTCCGGCGGGGCGGGCACGAAGATCTGCCGTGCCAGTACGTCGCTCCACATCTGGTGCATGCCGCCATCGGGGTCACACACGCTCATCGGTGTGAAGGTGTCGCCGTGGTAGCCGCCCCGCCAGGTCAGCAGCCGCGTCCGGTCGGGCCGGCCGCGTCCACGCCAGTACTGCAACGCCATCTTCACCGCGACCTCCACCGAGACCGAGCCGGAATCGCAGAAGAACACCTTCTCCAGCGGTTCGGGAGTGAGCTCGACGAGAAGTTCGGCCAGCCGGGCGGCCGGCTCATGGGTGAGGCCGCCGAACATCACATGCGACATGGAGTCCAGTTGACGCCGGACCGCGTCATCGAGGACCGGATGGCGGTACCCGTGGATCGCCGCCCACCACGAACTCATTCCGTCGACGACCTCGCGGCCGTCGGCCAGGTGCAGGCGCACCCCGGACGCGCCGCGAACGACGAGCGGTTCGGTGGGCGCCGGGATCGCACCGTAGGGATGCCAGATGTGCGCGGCATCGATCCGGCTGATGCTGTGGTGATCCACGGGTGGTCCTTCGTGAGAATCGGGAGCAGCGGTCCTCGGACCGCCCGACCCCTGGACACTGTACAGGCACTCCTGTACGTCGTACAGGGCCTGGTGGGCGGCGTGCCGCGCGAGGCCTCTACGCTGGGCGGATGAGCAACAGCCGCGCCGACATCCTCGCCGCGGCCCGCGACGTCCTCACCCAGCACAGCCTCGCCGACCTCACCATGCGCAGGCTCGCGAGCGAGGTCGGCGTCCGCCCCAACGCCCTGTACTGGCATTTCCCCAACAAGCAGACCCTCCTCGCGGCACTCGCCGACGACATCCTCGGCGCGCTCGCCCGACCCGACCCAGGTCTCCCATGGGACCAACGGCTCGAAGTGCTGGCAACCGGGATGCGAGCCGCACTACTGAGCGTGCCCGACAGCGCCGAGGTGGTGTCGTCCAGCTGGGCCAGCGGCCTGTCCGACCGCGCGGTCGCCGACGACGTCGCCGCGATCGCCACGACCGGCGGACTCGACCTGTACGGCGCGCGGGCGGTCGCCACCGCGGTGTGCCAGGTGGTGATCGGCCTCACCATCGAAGAGCAGACCCGCGCACAGATGGAACGACTCGGCGTCACCGGCCCGACCGAACGAGACTTCACCGCCGAGTTCACCGACGCGCTCGCAGTCATCATCGACGGCGCCCGCAGCCGCGCACCGATGGCCGGAAGCCTCTGATCGATCCCTGACACCATTGCGCACCCGGCGCGCGCCGACACACCCCCGATCGCCGCGCATACCGGTAGCGTCGAGGTTGCATATGTCTGTCCAGCCCCGTACGAAAGACCAAGTTCCCGCCGTGGCCACCACGCAGGCCCCCCACGCCGACGCCCACCCGGCGCCGTCGCCGCTGCCGGTCTACCGCACCGATCTCGACGGTCTGCGCGGCATCGCCATCACCCTGGTGGCCTGTTTCCACATCTGGTTCGGTCGGGTCTCCGGCGGTGTCGACGTCTTCTTGACGTTGTCCGGATTCTTCTTCATCGGCTCGCTGTTGCGTCACACCATCGCCAGCCAGTCCACCGATGTGGGATTCCGGGAGACCCTGAGTCCGTGGCCACGGCTGAGCCGGTTGCTCCGGCGCCTGCTGCCTGCACTACTGACGGTGCTGATCGCGGTACTGGTCCTGACGGTGCTGGTCCTCCCACAGACTCGTTGGGCCGGAATCGGCCATGAGGTCACGGCGAGTGCCCTTTACTACCAGAATTGGTATCTGGCGCTGAATTCGCAGGACTATCTGGCCGCCAGTTCGGCCAACAGTCCGCTGCAGCACATCTGGTCGATGTCGATGCAAGGCCAATTCTTCCTCGGGACATTACTGGTGGCGCTGGCCTTCGCGGGCCTGCTCAAACTATGCGGGCGCGTCGTGGCGCCGATCGCGACGCCGCAGACGATTCGGGTGTTCGTCGGTCTCGGCCTGCTCGGTGCGGCCGCGGTCTCGTTCTATTGGGCAACCATGCGCATGGGCGTGAACCAGCAATGGAACTACTTCGACACACTGTCGCGGCTATGGGAACCGTTGGCCGGTGGGCTGCTCGCGGTGTGGATGCCACGATGGCGGGCCCCGCGATCCCTGCGGAACCTGGCCACCGCGGTGGCACTGGTCTTGATCGTCACCTGCGGCTGGTGGATCGACGGCGTCGACGCCTACCCGGGTCCGTGGGCGCTGGTGCCCGTCGGCTCCACGGTGCTCATCATCTGGTCAGGGGCTGCGGTCATCGGGCGGGCGACCGGTGGTCGGCACGTCAAGACCGGCGACACGTTGCCCCCACTCAACCGGATGCTCGCCTCGAAGTACCCGGTGTGGCTGGGGACCATCGCCTATGCGCTGTATCTGTGGCACTGGCCGCTGCTGATCTTCTACCTCAACTGGCGCGGCAAGAACCACGCATCGTTCCTCGACGGTGCCGGGCTGCTGGCGGTGTCGATTGCATTGGCGTGGCTGACCAAACGCTATGTCGAGGATCCGTTGCGGGCCGGCGCCCCGAGCCGCACGGCGGCCGCCCGAGCGTGGTCGGTCCGTGGCCACCGACTTTCCTACACGGCAGTGGTCACCACCATCCTGGTGATACTCAGCGTGTCCGGGGCCGCCGCGATCGGCGTATGGCACCGGCACGTCGCCAACCTCACCGTCGACACCGCCAACCTCGATCCCCGCGAGTATCCGGGGGCGCGCGCCCTGCTCAACGGAGCGCCGGTACCCGCCCTCGATCCACAACCGACACCGCTGGAAGTCATCCGCGACTACCCGATGACCTCGACCGACGGATACATGAGCAGCTTCGAGGACCCGGCAATCCACGTCGGCGTATACGGCGATCCGACCGCGGCCCGGACCATTGCGCTCGCGGGCGGATCACACGCGGAGATGTGGATCAGCGCACTCGATCGGCTGGGCAAGGCACAGCACTTCCGAGTGACGACCTACCTCAAGATGGGGTGCCCGCTCTCCACCGAAGAGCTACCCCGGATGCAGAACGGGGTGCCCTACCCGCAATGTCATGACTGGGTCGAGCGTGTCATCCCGCAGGTCATCGCCGACCGTCCCGACGCCGTCTTCACCAACTCCACCCGCCCGCAAACGGGCGCCCCCGGCGACATCCTGCCGTCCACGTACGTCCCGGTGTTCGAACGGTTCACCGGTGCCGGTATCCCGGTGCTCGGAATCCGGGACACACCCTGGCCGCACAGCGCCGCGGGCGCCACCGACACCCCGACCTGCCTGGCCGACGGCGGCAACGCCGAATCATGCGGGACGGACCGGGCATCGGCACTGAACGCGACCGATCCCGCGGCCGCACTGGCAGCCACCAATCCGAGGTTCCACCCGCTCGATCTCTCCAACGGACTCTGCACCCCGACGCGATGTCCGGCAATCGTGGGAAACATCATCGTCTACAAGGACTGGCATCACCTGAGCGCAACCTACGTGCGCAGCCTCACCGACGAACTGGGTCCTCAGATCGGTCGGGCGCTGCCCTGGACGATCCGAGGGGGGCCATGAGCACGACGACGATTCCGGTCGCCGACCCCACTCGGCATCTTCGTCACCCGCATCGCCGTCACCGGCCGGACGGTTCCGAGATGAACGCCGACCGCATCGCGGCTACTGTCGGTACATGAACACAGGAAGGTGGGCATGACCGTACCGCCAACCGCCGATGACCAGGCCGACGCCGTCGCGGCCGACATCGATCAGTCCGATTCTGATCAGCCCGACACGGCGACCACAGCGGCCCCGTTACACGACAGCAAGCGACCACACTCGGCCGAACAGCTCATCGCCGACGAGACGCACACCGAAGCACTGGTCGCTCCCGAACCAGCCCCCATTCCGGTATGGCCGGGCCAGCCTTACCCGCTGGGCGCCACCTACGACGGGGTGGGCACCAACTTCTCACTGTTCTCGGAGGTCGCCGAGGCAGTCGATCTATGCCTCATCGACCGGAACGGGTCCGAACGCCGAATCCGTCTCGAGGAGGTCGACGGCTACTGCTGGCACTGTTATCTGCCCAATGTCGTGCCTGGCCAGTTCTACGGCTATCGCGTCCACGGGCCATATGATCCGGCAAGCGGATTGCGTTGCGACCCAAGCAAACTGCTACTCGACCCATATGGCAAGTCCTACCACGGACAGTTCGACGGGGATGCGTCACTGTTCTCCTATCCGCTGCCGGACACCGAGCCAGACGAGACCGGAACGAACGAGACCGGGACAGACGACACCGGGATAGACGAGATCGGCGCCCACGACGGCAAGGTCCCACAGACCCCGACCGAGGGCACAACCGCGGCGGACGAACCCGCCGATGAATCCGGACCACACCCGACCCCGGCGTCGCCGCCGACCACCGAGAAGACCGGCGACACCGACGACGCATCGCCGGCGGCCGCCGGCTCGGTGGCCGATTCCGCCGACAACACCCGGCGCGAACCCGACGACTCACCGCCGACACCCTCGATGCCACAACTGGATTCGCTGGGCCACACCATGTTGTCGGTGGTCATCAATCCGTTCTTCGACTGGCAGAACGATCACTCACCCGGATTGCCCTACCACCAGACGGTGATCTACGAGGCCCATGTGAAGGGGATGACGGCGACACATCCCGACATCCCCGAGGATCTGCGCGGGACCTACGCGGGTCTGTCCCATCCGGTGATCATCGATCACCTCACGTCGCTGGGCGTGACCGCGATCGAACTCATGCCGGTTCACCAGTTCATGCAGGACTTCGTACTACTCGACCAGGGTTTGCGAAATTACTGGGGGTACAACACCTACGGCTTCTTCGCGCCGCACGCCGAGTATGCATCGAACCACGACCAGCCCGGTAGCGCCGTCACCGAGTTCAAGGCGATGGTCCGCGAGTTCCACAAGGCCGGTATGGAGGTGATCCTCGACGTGGTCTACAACCACACCGCCGAGGGAAACCACCTTGGCCCGACGATCTCCTTCCGCGGCATCGACAACGCCGCCTACTACCGTCTCGTGGACGACAACCCCGAGATGTACATGGACTACACCGGGACCGGCAACAGCCTCAACGGCCGTCATCCGCACACGCTGCAGCTCATCATGGATTCGTTGCGGTACTGGGTACTCGAGATGCACGTCGACGGCTTCCGTTTCGATCTTGCCTCCACCCTGGCGCGGGAACTACATGACGTCGACCGGCTGTCGGCGTTCTTCGATCTCGTGCAACAGGATCCGGTGGTCAGTCAGGTCAAGCTGATCGCCGAGCCCTGGGATGTGGGCGAGGGCGGATATCAGGTCGGCAACTTTCCGCCGCTGTGGACCGAGTGGAACGGCAAATACCGTGACACCGTTCGTGATTACTGGCGCGGCGAGCCGGCCAGCCTTGGCGAGTTCGCCTCTCGCCTGACCGGGTCCTCCGACCTATACGAGGCCACCGGCCGGCGACCCCTGGCCAGCATCAACTTCGTCGTCGCACACGACGGTTTCACCCTGCGGGATCTGGTGTCGTACAACGACAAACACAATCAGGCCAACGGTGAGGACAACCGCGACGGGGAAAGCCACAACCGCTCGTGGAACTGTGGCGTCGAAGGTCCCACCGATGATCCCGAGATCAACGAGCTGCGCGCCCGCCAGCAGCGCAACATCCTCGCGACGCTATTTCTGTCCCAAGGCATCCCGATGCTCGCCCACGGCGACGAGATCGGCCGAACCCAGCTGGGCAACAACAACGTCTACTGCCAGGACTCCGAATTGTCCTGGATGGATTGGTCGTTGGCCGAAGAGAACGCCGACCTGCTCGAATTCACCCGCAAGGCGATTGCCCTACGCACCAAGCACCCGGCGTTCCGTCGGCGCCGCTTCTTCGCGGGGAAACCGATCCGGTGGGGCCAGCAGTATCTGGACATCGCGTGGTTGACCCCGTCGGGTGAGGAGATGACCACCGCTGACTGGGACAGCGGATTCGGCAAGAGCCTCGCGGTGTTCCTCAACGGCAACGGTATCGGGGAGAAGGACGATCGCGGCGAGAAGATCGTCGACGACAGCTTCGTCATCTGCTTCAACGCCCACTACGAACCGATCGAGTTCACCCTGCCACCGGTACTCGAGTCGGGCTGGACCGCGGTCCTCGACACCGCCCACCCCACCGGCGAGTCCGACGTCGAGGACCTCGACGGCGGCAGCACGCTCGCGGTGCGATCCCGATCCCTACTCGTCTTGCGCAAGCAGCACTGAGCGATGACGAACCGTCCGGAGCCGGTCGCGACCTATCGGGTCCAGCTGAGCCCCGAATTCGGATTCGTCGACGTGATCGGAATACTCGGGCATCTGGCCGATCTGGGGGTCAGTCACCTCTACCTCTCCCCGATCGGCACCGCGATGCCCGGCTCCACGCATGGCTACGACTGGGTGCCACCACCACAGGTGTCGCCCGATCTGGGCGGCCACGACGGCCTCCATGCCTTGCGGGCCGCCGCTCGCGCACTCGGCATCGGAATCCTCATCGACATCGTGCCCAATCACACCGGAGTTGCTCTCGTACTGCACAATCCGTGGTTCGCAGACCTTTTGCGCCACGGTCCCGGCTCCCGCTTCGCCCGGTATTTCGACGCGGACTTCTCCTCCGACAACGGCAGTGACGGCCGGCTGGCTCTCCCGATACTCGCCTCTGACGGTGACCTGAGCCCGCTGACCGTCGACCCCCACGGCATCCTGCATTACTACGACCACGAATTCCCCACCGCGCCGGGCACACTCGGCGGTACCGCAATCGACGTGCACGAGCGGCAGCACTATCGGCTGGTGCCGTGGGACTCCGGGATCATCGGGTATCGGCGCTTCTTCACCGTCAATGAACTCGCCGCTCTGCGACAGGAGGACGACAGCGTCTACGACGCCACACACGCCTGGATCCGTGAACTGCTCGACGCCGACCTCATCGACGGGGTGCGAGTCGATCATCCCGACGGCCTGTGGGATCCGATGGCCTACCTCGAACGTCTACGCGGCGATATCGGTACCGACCGCTTGCTGTACATCGAGAAGATCCTCGCCGCCGACGAATCCCTCGAACCGACCCTTCCGGTCGACGGGACCACCGGCTACGACCAGCTGCGGATGATCGACGCGGTGTTCACCGCCCCGCCGGGCGTCGCCGAGCTCAGCGAGATCCACGAACACGCCACCGGCGTGCCAGGTGACACGCACTGGTTGCACGATGCGCAGCGGCACCGCAAACTCACCACCCTGGCCGAGCAGTTCCCTGCCGAGCATCGCCGGCTGGTACGGGCGCTCACCCATTCCGATCCCACCGCCGACTCGGCCGGGGTCGCCGATGCCGTCGCCGAATTGATCGCCGATCTGGGCGTGTACCGCGCCGACTATCCGTCCCTGCGACCCCGCCTGGTGCGAATCGCCGGACAGATCGCGCAACGTCGGCCCGACCTCCGAAACGCGCTGGCGCTCATCGTCCGAGCCACCTCGACCCCGGGCGCACCCACCTCCCGGCTGGCCCAGACGTGTGGTGCGGTCACGGCCAAGAGCGTCGAGGACAGCCTGTTCTACCGGACCGCGAGACTGGTGTCGGCCCAGGAAGTAGGTGGTGACCCGGCCGATCCGGCCGTCTCACTGCCGACGTTCCACCAACACAACGTGGTCCGCGCCGGCGAGTGGCCGCGATCGATGACCGCATCGTCGACCCACGACACCAAGCGCGGCGAAGACGTCCGTGCGCGCATCGCACTGCTGACCCAGGTCCCCGAACGATGGTCGATGCTGGTCCGCCGGATGTGGGGCATCGCTCCGCCGCCGGATCGTCTCACCGGATACTTCTTGCTGCAGAATGTGATCGGCGTCTGGCCCGTCGACGGAAGGGTGACCGCCGACCTGCAGAATCGGCTGTGCGCATACGCCCGCAAGGCCGCTCGCGAGTCCGGGCTGCAGACGACGTGGACCGAGGTGGACGAGGCGTTCGAGACGGCGCTCGACGAGTGGATCGTCACGCTCACCACGGGCCCGGCCGCCGAGTTGATCGGCGGGCTGGTGCACCGGATTGCCCCGGCGTGGCGGCAGGAATCGTTGGCACGCAAGGCCATCGCATTGTTGGGTCCCGGGGTTCCCGACATCTATCAGGGCACCGAATGGTTCGAGGATTCGTTGGTCGATCCCGACAACCGGAGAGCTGTCGACTTCCAGCGCTCGACCGCGCACCCCAAGACACGGCTGGTCGGCACCGCACTGCAGGTACGGCGCCGGCATCTGCCCGCGTTCGGCCCTGGCGGCGACTACCGGCCGATTCCGGCCGACGGGCCGGCCGGCGACCACACCATCGCCTTCGGTCGCGGCGTCGTCGGCGAGGACGATCCGCGCGTGATAGTGGTGACCGCACGATTCACGCACAGCTTGCACGCCGAGCGCGCGGCGGCGACAACCCTGACCCTGCCGACGGGCACGTGGACCGATGCGTTGTCGGGCGCCGACCACCGCGGTCTGGTGGATCTGGGAACTCTGCGTGCCGAGAATCCGGTCGTCATCCTGACCCGCGAACCGGCGTCCACGAGGTGAAGGCGTTCGGCTGCGGAAACCACGCCGCAGTCGACAAGCGCTATCCCGCCGGTGCCGGTGCGGGCGCGGGTGCCGCCGGTGCGGCGGGAGCGCCGCCGGCTCCGGCACCGCCCGAGTCGGACAGTCCGGCCTGCATGGCATCGAGATCGGAGACGAGCCAGGCGCCGTCGACCTTGTCGAGCTTCAGCGAATACATGAACAGCGACGTCCCGCCCTGCGGCGCAAGGGTACTCGTGCCCGTCACCTGAACCACCGCCATCGTGCTGGCATGGTCGGTGTCGAAGTCCATCACCGACACTTTCTGCACGTTGATCTTTGTGTTCTTCACGTTGATCGACTGGATCGCCTTGGTGGTGTCCCCGAGCTGGGATTCCAAGTGCTTGCGGTAGTCACCAGTCGTCAACGGTCCGACGATGTCCTTCATGTTGGCCACGGTGTCGGCGTTCATGCTGCTGGTGAGTTTCTGGGCGAAGATCGCGGACGCATCCTTGGCCTCACCAAATGCCTTGAGTCGCTGCTGATCTTGGTAATAGAGCCAACCCAGAACCGCAACCCCGGCGATCGCCGCGACCACGACGAGCGCCACGAGCGACCGCCAGATCGCCCGGGCCGACAAGGTGATCGAGATCTGTTTGCCTGCCGGCTTCTTGCCCGCGGGCTCGCTGGTGGCAGGCTCCTCGGTGGCGGGCACCTTGGCAGCGGTCTTCTTGGTGGCGGACTCCTTGGTGGCGGGCTCCGGGGCAGCGGTGGACTTCATGGTGCGGTCCGAATTCGCCCGTGCATTCTTGGTCCGCGGCACCGGTTTGGACGAGGCCTTCGCCAACGACACCCCTGGGGCGTCCACGTCGGAACCCTCCACCGCATCGCTCACCACACCGGCATCGCTCACCACATCGGTTTCGCTGCGCACGTCATCGTCCTGTTCGCCTGTCATCGCGTGTTCCGTTCTTGATTCGCGCCCGTATGTTCGTCAGGGCCGAGACCCGCTCCCCCGGCGGACGTCACTTGTCCAGCGGAACCGTCCGCGCATTCGGATCGTAATTCGGCGGCGGTCCGGCGGTGTCGTCACCCGGCGGACGGGGAGCGTTCGCCGAGCCACGGATCTGCTGATTGGGATCCTCGGTGACACAGTACAGATTGGTCGGTACCGACAATTCCAGGATCTTGGTAGGCCGCACCGGGGTGACCGCGTAGTCGCAGTACGGGCGGGGGAAGACCGACCCGAACGCCCACCACGCCCCATCGTGGAACATGGCGAGACTCTTGATCGAGGCATCCCGGACCGACGGCAGCAGATTCACCAGGGCCGGGGCCCGCAACGCACCCTGACGGGTCACGTCGAGCAACTGGCCGAGTACATCGGTGACGGGATCACGGATCTCGTTGATCGAGCCGGTCAGACTCGAGAGTTGTTGCGGGCCTTTGCCGAGCAGGGTCCGCAACTCCCGGTCGGCGGCCACCGCGGCGTTGACCACCGAACTCGCCGACGCCACCGTCGTCTGCAGATCCGGCTGGATCTGCGAAGTGGTGTGCAGGATCGTGCCGGTCTCCTGGATCAGCTTCGTGGTCTGCGGCAGTACCCGGTACAGGTCGGCGAAGATGGTTCCGCCGGCGTCGAAGAGCGTCCGCAGATCGTTGCGGTCTCCCTCGGGATTGAGTGCGACGTCGAGGTTGTCCATGATCGCGGCGAGCTTGGTCGGATCGATCTGATCGATGACCCCGAGCGAGGCCTCCAGCAATTTCGGGAACGGTGTCGTCACCGTGGTCTGGTTGACGTTGATGGTGTCGCCGTCATGCAGGAACGGTCCGTCGGCGGTGGCCGGCTGGAAATCGACATACTGTTCACCGGCCGCAGAAAGCGCCAACGCCGAGACCTTCGTGTTCCGATTGATCTTGACGTCGTCGCGGACCGACACCTGCACGCGCACCGACTGTGGTTGCACCTGGATGGAATCGACGTCGCCGATCGGCACACCACGCAGCGTGACCTGCGATGTGTCCTGCAAACCGCCGGAAAACGGAAACTCGATCGTGAGCGCGTAGCGGCCCCGCAGCGGCTGCCAGCCGAGCGTACCGAACGACAGATAGGCCAGGCCGAGGAGCATGACGCCGACCAGCGCGAGGTTGCCCAGCACAACGGAGTGCTTACGCAACCAGCCGAACAATCCGCTCATCCGCAACACCCCTGAGTAGCAGTCAGCCGAGCCAGCAGCCGAGTCAGCGTCTGCTGCAAGGATTCTCCGGCCGCCCCGACGTCCCCGAGCTCGGGTAGGCGACTGGCGGAGTCGAATCCGGCCCCGGGATTGAGGTAATAGATCTTTGCCGAGAGTGAGGCCGCGCTCGAATTCGTCGACTTGACCCATTTGGGGGTCAGCTTCGCAACATTGTCGGCCAGCGCACCGAGGGTGGGCGCGCCCTGTTCGAGTTCGTGGAGCAGGGTGGCCAGGTGATGGATCAATTCGACGAGGTTCTGGCCGTCGCTGTGGAGGAAGTCGTTGGTGGCCGCCGTGACCTGATTGGTCTTGTCGAGGGTCGTCAGAATCTGTTGCATCTCGTCGTTGACCGTGTTGAACGCCGGCGAGAGCTTGTTGATCGAGGCCATGAGCTGCGCGCGTCCGGCGGCGAGCCGGCCGGTCAGCAGCTCGGTGTTCGCCATCGCGGTATCGACTTCGCCCGAGTTCTGGTTGAGCTTGCGCAAGGCGGTGGTGAGACCGTCGATCGCGCCGTTGAGTTGCTGCGGATTGTCCGGCGAGGTGGATACGGCCGCGCTCAGTTCGGCGATGATCTGCTGAGTTGAACCGAGCGACCCGCTGTCGACCACTCCGCTCATGCTCACGAGTAGATCCTCGACCGTGGCGGCCGCCCTCCTCGGCCCGGTGAGGGCCTGCCCGTTGGACATGTAGGTCGTGGCGGACGTGGTCGCCTGCGCCGGCGGGATCAGCGCCACGAACACGTCGCCGAGCGGCGTGGCCTGACGCAACTCGGCGCCGGTGCCGGTGGGCACCTTCGCCGACGTGCTGACGTCCATGGTGACGATGGCCTTGTAGTTCTCCGCGCGCAGGCCCGTCACCTGCCCGACGTCCATTCCGTAGAGCTTCACCTTGGCCCGCGACGGCAGGTTCAACGCGTTGTCGAAGCTCGCGGTCAGCGTCATGGTGTCGCCGAGATTGCCCGGCGCAGGCAACGGGATCTGTTCGACGGTCAGGCCCGGCACCGACGAACACCCCGTGACGGCGAGGACCATTGCGACGACCGCGGTCAACAACAGCTTGCGCATCCCGGTGCGCCGGAGAACAGCGCGCCGGCCGAACATGCTGTGGCGCTCGGCATTCGGAACCAAGGCAGTGCGACTCATCGGGTCAGGGCTCATCGGGTCAGGGCTCATCGGGTCAGGGCTCATCGGGTCAGGGCTCATCGGGTCAGGGCTCATCGGGTCAGGGCCTCCAATGCGGAGAACACACCGAGATCGGGCCCGAAGCCCTGCAATCGACCGGTCTGGCATCCGTTCTTGTGCAGATTGATCGCCCTACAGAAGGTCGAGACCAGCTCGGTGTCGAGTAGCGACTTGTCCAACAGCACCTGCGCGCGCCAGGCGCCTTGCTCGGCGGAGATAGAGTTGCTCAGATTCTGGAAGAGCAGCGGACCGACGTCGATGGTTTCGACCACCTGCCGGGAGAAGTCGCTGAGGTTCTCGGCCAGCGCGGCCAGGCGCCCGGTGGAGGCGCCGATCGTCCCGGCGTTGTTGTGCAAGAACTCCGAGGTGTTCTGCAGCGTCTGGTTCAGGTCGTTCATGGTGGCGACCAAACCCGGGGATTGGCGACCGAGCATCTCGCTCACCTGATTGATCGAGTTGGAGAAGTCTTTCATCTTCGGGTAGTTGGCGACCAAGGCCGCGGTCAGCTGCTGCACCGACTTGACGATCTCCACGATGGCGTCGCCGTTGCCCGAGATCACCTGCGACGAACTGCCCAGTTGGTTGATCGCCTCTTGCAGCCGCTGCCCGTTGTCGGCGGTGATGCCGTTGGTGATGTCGATGAGATCCCCGACGGGGCCCTCGCCGGGGGCCTGCCCGGAGAGGTTGGTGACCAATTTGTCCACCGCATCGAACAGCTGATCCACCGACACCGGGCTACGCCCCTCGTTGCGCATCACCGCGCCGTCGGTCAGCTTGGGTCCGGTGGCGTAGGCGGGGCTGAGCTCGAGGTGGCGGGTGGTGACGATCGAGGTGTTCACGATGGCCGCGGTGGCGTCGACGGGTACCGGGACGTTCTTGTCGATGGTGAACTTCACCATGACGCGGTTGCCCTGCGGCTCGATCTTGGTGATCTGGCCGACCGGCATGCCGAGCACCGCAACGTCGTTGGTCGGATGCAGTCCCGCGGTGTTGGGGAAGAAAGCCGTGACCTCGATGGCCCGGCCCGTTGCGGTCTTCCACCCCGCGGGTATCAGTGAACACGCCGAGAGCAGGCCGATGGCCACCATCACCAGGGCAGCCGAGATCATCACTCGGCGAATCCGCCGAGTACTCCCGAAGCTGTTGTGTGCGTTCAGCATCCGTCCACCACCCGGGCCAGACACAGCCAGTTGTCCGGGAAGATTCCCCAGGGCAGATAGCCGTTGGCGTAGGGACCGTCGGCCATGATGTTGTTGGTCAGGCGGGCGGTGACCGGCAGGATCTCGAGCATCTTGCGGAGATTGTCGCGGTTCTTCTCCAGCCCCTGGGTGATCGTGTTCAGGTTGGCCATGATCGGCGCGAACTGGTTGGCGTCCTCGTCGGCCGCGAGCCGAGACTGCTCGGTGACCGCGGCGATGCCGTCGAGCAATCGCGTCACCAACGCCTCCCGGGCCACGATCTTGTTGGCCAGTTGGGCACCCTGGCCGACGATGATCGCCAGCTGCGCCTGGCTGTCCTGGACGATGGAGGTCACCGACCGGGTGTCGACGACCAGCTGGTTGATCTGGTCACGGCGGTCGGTGATGATCTTCGACATCTGCGTCAGCGAATCAAGGGTCGGCCTGGTCACCGCGGGCGCTCCGGCGAGCTGCTGGTTCAGCGTGCGCAGACTCTGCCCGAGCTGTTCATCGTTGATTCCTTGCAGGATCGGCGTGCCCTTCTCGATCGTCTTCTGCAGGTCGTAGGGAACACGCGTCTCGGTGATCACCCCGTCGTGTGCGGGGTCCGGCGAATTGCCGAGCGAGATGTCGATATAGCGCTGCCCGAGCAGGGTCGACAGCTTGATCTCTGCCGATCCGTTCGCGGTGACGTCGACATCGCGGTCCACCCGCATGGTGATGTGGACGCGGTTGCCCTGCAGTTCGGTGGAGGCGACCTTGCCGACATCGATACCGGCCACGCGCACGGCGTCACCCGAGCGGATACCGCCGGCCTGGGCGAAGTCGGCCGAGTAGGTCTTCTTTCCGATATCGGCCTCGCCGATCGCGGTGACGCCCAGTACCAAGAGCACGATGACGACGACACCGGCCAGTCCGTACCAGAGCAGGCGGTGGTTGTCGAAGCTGCGACGGAATCGACTTCTCATCGGCACACCACCGAATGTTTGGTCCCACCGATCTTGTTGATGATCCCCGGTGGGAACAGGACGTCGCCGATCGCGATGTCGAGGTCACACGCATAGATGTTCAGATAAGCCCCTTGGCCGAGCACGAGCGGGAAGTGTCCGAGGAAGATCGGCAGGTTCTTCGCCATCCCGTCGAGTTTGGTGCCGTTCCCGATCAAGATCTTCGTCGCCTGATTCGCCGAGGCGGCCGCACCCGCCAGGTCGCCGCGCGACTGGGTGAGGATGTCGGCGAAACCTGCTGCGGTATCGCCTATCCGGGTGACCGCGGTGCCGAATGCGGCGGAATTGGCGTTGAGGTTCTTGATGACCGCAGAAATGCTGTCGACGAGCGTGCCGATCTGGTCGCCCTGCCTGGACAGGTCGCGCAGCACGCCACTGAGATTGTCGATGATCGCACCGATCACCACGTCGCGGTTGGACATGTCGGAGGCGAACTTGCCGACCTGGGCGACGGTGTTGGACAACGACACCGTGTCGCCCTGGAAGGCCTGGACGAGGCCGTTGGACAGACCGTTGACCTGTTCGGGGGTCAACGTGTCGAAGACCGGCTGGAAGCCGGCGAGCAGCTTGGTGACGTCGAAGGAATTCTCCGACGGTTCCTTGAGCGTCGATCCCCCGGCCAGCGGCTCCGGATTGCCGTCGGCCAGCGAGAGGGCCACATATCGCTGGCCGATCAGGTTCTGGTAGCGGATCGCGGCCTTGGTGGTGGTGTACATCGGCTGGTCCTTCTGCACCTCGAAGGTGACCTTGGCGCGACCGTCCACCAGATCGATCGAGTCCACCCGGCCCACACGCACCCCGGCCATCCGCACATCGTCACCTTTGTCCAGTCCCGAGGCGTCGCCGAAGAACGTGCTGAAGGTGCCGGTGTCGCCCGACACCGAACGCTCCAGCGTCGAATAGATGACATAGGTCAGCAACAGCGCGACGATCGTGAACAGCGTGAACCCGATCAGCGGTCTGCGGATGCCTGCGGCTGCCCCACTCATC
This sequence comes from Gordonia sp. DT30, assembly GCF_049844915.1. NCBI lineage: Bacteria > Bacillati > Actinomycetota > Actinomycetes > Mycobacteriales > Gordoniaceae > Gordonia > Gordonia sp. DT30. The sequence continues at coordinate 102,346 of NZ_JBNCLY010000014.1, forward strand.
GGCCACCCCCGGCCTGCGCGTTGCCGGTGTGCGTCGAGACCGACTGGACGAGTGGGCCGAGCATCAGGGTGTCGGCCGCGGTGGGCCGGCGGCCCAGCGCCGCGGTCAGGGTCTGGTTGTCGGCGCCGGTGGTCACCATGCCGGCCGGCGAGTTGCGGCGCATTCCGTCGGACGGGTAGATCGCGAGCGGACCGGAGCTGGTAGGGCCGGTGCCGGTACCGGGTCCGACGCAGCCCGGACCACGCGATTGACCGTAGGGGCCGCCGTCGTAGACCGGGCAGTTCTGACGGGTGTAGCGCTGGAAGGCGCCGAAACTGACACCGATGTTGAGCTGTGCGTGTCCGTTCACACCGGTGAAGATGGTGAGCACCCGGGCGGCGAGATTGTTCAGTGCGGTCAACGCCTGTGGGAGTGCGTTCGGCTCGTAGACCACCGCGCCCAGCAGCGTATTGGTGTCGGCGACAATCCTTTTGCCGCCGTCGCCGTTGGCCGCGAACAGCGCCTGCACCTCGTCGGTCACCCCCTGCGCCGCGGAGAGCAGCGCGGTCAGATCGTCATGGGACTGGGCAATGGTCATCGCCGGGATCACGCTCCGGCCGAGCGTGTCGAGTAGCTGTGGCGCCGACTGCGCCAGCCCTGTCACGGATTGATTGAAATTGTCGAATCCCGAAGGGGCGCCGGGCGGGAACTGTGCGTTGATCGTCTTGAAATAGTTCTCGAGGACGCCGACGAACAGGCCGAAGGTCTGTCCGCCGCCGCGCAGCGCGTCGGAGATGGTGCCCAGAACCGCGGCCAGTTGCTCAGGTGGCACCGCCTGCAGGAGCGTGCGCAACTGGTTCTGCGCGTCCTGGAGCTTGATGGTGGCCAGCGAGCTGTCCGCCGGAATCGACGATCCGGCTTCGAGATGATCCGACGACGGCTTCGCCGGCGGCACGAGTTCCACCGAATTCACGCCGAACAAGTTGGACGGCACGGTCCGCGCAGTCACATTCGCCGGGATACCGTCGGTCTGCGACGGCACGAGATCGATGTCGACGCGGCGCAGATCGACGCCGGCGAGCCCCGGCTCGTCGGTGCGTTGCACCCCGGTCACCGAACCGACGATGAAGCCGTTGTAGCGGACGTCGGCACCCGAGCCCAGCCCGTCGCCGACGTCGGTGAGTTTGGCGTTGACGGCGACGGTCGAGCTGAAAACGCCCTGATATCGCATGAACAGCAAGACGAAGATGATCACGAGAACGATCAGAAACGCCAGCCCGCGCACCACATACTGCAGGAGTGAGGGGTTACGTCCGTCGGTGGCTATCAGCATCTTTGCCCCCTCACCCGGAAATCTTGATGCCGGGCGATGTTCCCCAGAACACCAGCGTCATGACCAGATTCGCGAACACGATGACGATGATCGCCAGCCGGATCGCATGCCCTGCGGCCACGCCAACACCTTCGGGGCCGCCGGAGGCGAAGTAGCCGTAGTAGCACTGGATGAATGTCGTCAGCAGAACGAAGACGATGACCTTGAAGAAGGAGAACGCCATGTCTCTCGGCACGATGAACTCGTTGAAGTACGCGAGATAGTTGCCCGCCCCCTGTCCACTCTGAAGCTGGAACATGACTTGCGATGAAAGGTAATTCGCCGCAAGCGACACCGAATACAGCGGGACGATCGCCAGCACCGCCGCACACATGCGCGTGGTCACCAGGTACGGCAGCGGACGGATCGCGATCGACTCCAGCGCATCGATCTCCTCGCTGATCCGCATCGAACCGAGTTGTGCGGTGAATCGGCATCCCGACTGCGCGGTGAAGGCGGTTGCCGCCAGCAGCGGTGCGATCTCGCGGGTCGTCGCGAACGCCGACAGGCCGCCGGTGACCGGCGCCATGCCGAGCAGGTTCAATGCGGTGTATCCCTCGATCCCGACGGTGGCGCCGCCCATGACTCCGAGAATCACCATGACGCCGACCGTTCCGCCGCCGACCACGATCGCACCGTTACCCCACGCGACGTCGGCGAGGAGCCGCCACACTTCTCGTCGGTAGTGCGTGAACGCGACCGGCACCGCACCGATGGACCGCACCAGGAAGGTGATGAGGTGCCCCATGCGGGCCAGCGCATCGCGCGGACCGCGGTACACACCTTTCGCGGACTCGACGGGGCGGAGCAGAGGGGGAACATACCGGGACGCAGCCACCTCACACCACCCGGGCCGGGTGGATGATGTTGAACAGCTGCGTGAGGACCACGTTGACCGTGAACAGCAGCAGCACCGAGTTGACGACCGCGGCGTTCACCGAGTTCGCGACTCCGGACGGCCCACCCTTGGTGTTGAGTCCGCGGTCGCAGGCGACCACCGCGACGATCGCCCCGAAGATGACGGACTTGATCAGGGCGAACAGCAGATCCGACACCGAGGCGAACGACGCAAAGGTGCCGGTATAGCTGCCGGGCGTGCCGCCCTGGAAGTAGACGTTGAAGACGTAGCCCGTGATGAACCCGACGAAGCAGACGAACCCGCAGAGCAGGAAACTGACCACCATGGTCGCGAGCAGCCGGGGGGAGATCAGCCGCTGGGTGGGATTGACGCCCATCACGCGCATCGCGTCGATCTCGTCGCGGATGGTCCGTGAGCCCAGATCGGCGGCGATGGCCGATCCGACGGCGCCGGCCAGCAGCAGTGACGTCACCAGCGGTGCGCCCTGCCGGATGACCCCGAGCCCGGTCGCGGCGCCCGAGAACGACGTCGCACCGATCTGACCGGCAATGTTGGTGACTTGGATCGAGACGATCACGCCGATCGGAATGGCAACCAGGAAGGTCGGGAAGACCGAGGTGCTCGACATGAAGGCACATTGACGGATGAACTCCCCGAACGGGAAGCGCCGCTTGACAATGTCTTCGACGAGGACCTTGAAGACCTCGACGAACATCGCCAACTGGCGTCCGAAGGTTTCAAAACTGGCAACGATGTGAACTCGGAACCAGGTGGATGATCCCCCCGGCCTCCGGCTACCCGCTGCTTCGTCAGAAGCCACTGCATCCGTGCTGCTCAACACCCGTCCCTGCGTCGTATGAATCCATCACGCGTGCCCCCCTGGCAGGCCCAGTCCGCAGTAATATACCGCACCGAAGAGGTGCCGTATGTCACCGGTCACATCGAACATCGGCTGCGTTCTGTCCGCTCACGCAATACCTTGGTACGGGTGGACGAACCTGCGGACCGTTCCTCGTCGAGGGCGGGCCACACATGTGTGGGTGACGACACACTAACTTGGTCAGGCGTCCAGAGTGAGGAGAAACACTCGAAACGTCTCAACAGATCTTCGGCAAAGCCGTTCCATCCGCCCAGAAACGCCGGCGAGCTCCGGGTATGGGCGCCGGCCGCGAGCCGGGTGCGGGCCGTGGTGACCACTTCGGAAGGCTCCGCCGAGATCCCCATGATCGCCGACGAGGCGGGTTGGTTCCAGATCGCCTCCGACACCCTCGGTGCTTCCGGCCACACTAGAGACCCACAGCTTCTGCGTTACGGATTCCTCCTCGACGACTCGACCCGGCCGCTCCCCGACCCCCGGTCGGCTCGCCAGCCCGACGGCGTACATGGGCTGTCGGCGCTGCACACCGTGGACGACGCGATCTGGCACGACGCCGGCTGGGCGGGCCGCGACATCCGCGGCGCGGTCCTCTATGAGCTGCATGTGGGAACATTCACCGCCGACGGCACCCTGGACTCGGCGATCGACCGTCTCGGCGAGCTGGTCGACCTCGGCGTCGAGGCCGTGGAGGTGATGCCGCTCAACGCCTTCAACGGCACGCACAACTGGGGGTACGACGGCGTCGGGTGGTATGCCGTCCACGAGCCGTACGGTGGCCCGGATGCGTTCGCACGGTTCGTCGATGCCTGCCACACCCGGGGCCTGGCGGTCGTCCTCGACGTCGTCTACAACCATCTGGGCCCGTCGGGCAATTATCTTCCCGACTTCGGGCCGTATCTCGGTGCCGGCTCGACCGGATGGGGTGCGTCGGTGAACCTCGACGGCCCCGACTCCGACGAGGTTCGCCGCTTCATCCTCGAGAACGCGCTGCGCTGGTTCGCCGAGTTCCACGTCGACGCGCTGCGCCTCGATGCGGTCCACGCACTCGTCGACCGGCGGGCCTACGGACTGCTGGAGGCACTCGCGGTGTCGACCGAGGCGCTGGCGGCCACGCTCGGGCGGCCACTGTCGTTGATCGCCGAGTCCGATCTCAACGATCCGCGTCTCGTCGAGCCGCGCGTCGCCGGCGGTCTGGGGCTGACCGCGCAGTGGGACGACGACATCCATCATGCGATCCACACCATCGTCTCCGGTGAACGGCAGGGCTACTACGCCGATTTCGGCAGCTACCCCGGACTCGCAAAAGTGTTGTGCGGCGGCTTCTTCCACGATGGCACGTATTCGTCGTTCCGGCGCCGTCACCACGGCCGGCCGATCCCCGAGTCGGTGCCGACGACCGCGCTGGTGGCCTACACCTGCGATCACGATCAGATCGGCAACCGTGCGCTCGGCGACCGGCCCAGCGCTTATCTCGATCACGGGCAACTGGCGATCAAGGCTGCGTTGGTGCTGCTGTCACCGTTCACACCGATGCTGTTCATGGGCGAGGAGTGGGCGGCGACGACACCCTTCCAGTACTTCACCTCCCATCCCGAACCCGAACTCGGTGCGGCCACCCGGGACGGCCGCCAGGCGGAGTTCGCCGAACACGGTTGGCACACCGGCGATGTCCCGGATCCCCAGGACCCCCGGACATTCGAGCGGTCCAAGCTCGATTGGGCCGAGCCCGGGCACCCCGACCACGCGCGTGTCCGGCGCTTCTACCGCGACCTGATCACGCTGCGCAAACACACCACAGCATTCGCCCGCGGCGACTTCGCGTCGGTGGCGGTCGACTACGACGAGGCGGCCGGCTGGTTCGCGATGCACCGCGGGGATGAATGGTCGGTGGTGTGTGTGCTCGCCGACCATCCGGTCCCGGTCGGTATCCCGATGAGCGTCACGCACTCATGGGAGGCCACCGAATCCGTTGCGGGCGGCGTTCTCAGCCCGGGGCACAACGTATTCGTCGGGCGCCGACAGTCGTAGTCTCATCTCGGGCCGGGGCCTGCGGTCATGCCGGGACCGGTCAGGTCAGGTACTGATACGCCGGTGAGCCAGGATCCAGGCGTTCGCAATCGAGGCGCGAGTAATCCATCCGCTCCATCAGCCCGGCCAGTCCGTCGCGGTGCCCGAGCTGGACGCCCACCAGTGCGGCGCCGGTCTCGCGGTTGTTGCGCTTGACGTACTCGAACAGCGTGATGTCGTCATCGGGGCCGAGGACCTCGTCGAGGAAGCGACGTAGAGCGCCGGGCTCCTGCGGGAAGTCGACCAGGAAGTAATGCTTGAGCCCCTGGTGGACCAACGAGCGTTCGATGATCTCCCCGTACCTCGACACGTCGTTGTTGCCACCGGAGACCAGACACACGACTGTGGCCTGTGCGGGCAGCTTCAACTGCGACAGCCCGGTCACCGCGAGCGCTCCGGCGGGCTCGGCGATGATCCCCTCGTTCTGGTAGAGCTCGAGCATCGTGGTGCAGACCGCGCCCTCGTCGACGTGCGTGATGTGTACCGCCCCGGACGGCAGCGACAACGGTTCATCCGGCAGGATCCGCGCCTGGGGGTGCGCTGCCCCCGGGAGTGTGTCGAAGACCGGGTGGGCGGTGACCGAGGCGTCGAACGCGCCCATCACCCGATGCCCGAGCACCCCGATACGTTTGACCGCCGCGCCGTCGACGAAGGGATCGATCTCGTCGAGGGTGACCGGGCCGCCCATGACCAGCGCCGCGGCCAGCGAGACGGCGCCGCTGGGCTCGACACCGACGATCGTGATCTCCGATGACAGCGAGCGAAAATAGGTGGCCATGCCGGCCAGGCAGCCACCGCCACCGACCGGCGCGACGATGACATCGGGGACCCGGCCGAGTTGCTCGACGATCTCACGGGCGATCGTGCCCTGCCCGGCGGCGGTCCGTGGATCATCGAAGGCATGTATCCATGACGCGCCGGTGCGCAAAACATCGGCCTGGGCCGCTGCCGCGGCCGCGTCGTAAGTTTCCCCTACCGCGAGCAGTTCGACGAAATCTCCTCCGTGCCAAAGAATCCGGTCACGCTTTTGCTTGGGCGTAGTGGTGGGCACATAGATGCGGCCGGCGATCTGCATGGTGCGGCAGGCGTATGCCACGCCCTGTGCATGATTGCCCGCACTGGCCGCGACCACCCCCCGCGCCCGCTCGTCGGCAGACAACTGCGCCATCACGTTGTAGGCACCGCGGATCTTGTACGACCGTACAGTCTGCAGGTCTTCCCGTTTGAGATACACCTGTGCGCCGGCATCCCGGCTGATGCGTGGGGCGCTCTCGAGAGGAGTACGCGCCACTGCCGGCTCGATGCGCTGCGCGGCCGCGTCGATGGCTGCGGCGGACAGTTCGGGCATCCACTCGGGGTCGGTGACGTGCGGTTCGCTCACGGCATCCATGTTCTCACCGGTAGACGGCTGCAGACCGGGCGGGGCGGGGCCGCCCGCCCCGAAGGGTCACGTCGCTTCGGAAGGTGAAGGTCACCTCGGCGCGGGCACCGTGTTCCCGGGCAGGTGACGGGCGAGCACCCAGGTGACCGACAGCGCGCCGGCGGCCAGCCAGGCGGCGATCTGCGGGCCGAGGACCGCCAGTCCGATCACCCCGACGACGAGCGCCATCGCGACGGCCTGGAGCTTGTGGGCCGGCCAGGCCGCACCGGCGACGTCGACGGTGCGGACCGCGCGGGCGCGCGGGTGCGACGGATTGCTCTCGATGATCGCGGTCATCACGTCTCCTGCCGACGCTTCTCAGTTCTGCCGTGCCATATTCGATGTGCCGGACATTCACTACGGTACTCGCGTCATACCAGGTTTCGGCAACCCGAAACCTGGCGTCGCCGCCGGTGCGGCAACCGACCTCAGCGGCTGCGCTGCAGGGTGTCGAGCAGTTCGTGATACGGCCCGACCAGATAGGCGGTGTCCTCGGCGACCAGCCGCTCGTCACGCCGCGGATGCAGCACGGTCCCCGACCGTCGAATGATCGCGATGATCCGGGTACGCGTGGGGAGGTCCGCGAGCAGCATGCCGTCGAGGACGCTCCCACGCCGCACGAACAGGCCCCCGACCATGAACGAGTGGCGCCCGACCGAGAAGGTCGAGACAACCTGCAGGCCCAGCGCCGCCCCGATGAACCAGGGCGCGGCGAGTTCGACCGTGGACCGGACGTTCTCGAATCCGAAACGGTGGGCCACGGCCGCGCCCAGCGACTCGTCGTAGACCCGGAGCACCACCGCAACACCGGGACGCCCGGCCGTTCCGGACCAGCGGCGCCCGAGCACCTCACGCAGGATGATGCCGACCTCGATGTTGACCATGTCCTCATGGGTGAGCACGGCAACAGCTTGCGCACGGTCGATACCGGCGTCGGCGAGTGTGCGCCGCAATGTTGCGTCGCCGATGATCACCGGGATGTCGAGTTCGGCCGCCACCTCGAGGAACCGGTTGTCGTCATTGCGTTCGATGACGACGACCTCGTGCCCCAGCGCTCGCAGGTCCGTCGCCACCCGGATCCCGAAGGAGCCGAGCCCGACGACCAGGATGTGACCGGCCATGTCGCGGACGCGCCGGCGTGCCGCCGACGCGCCGATCCGACGGGACAACAGTAGGTCGGCGACGAAGGCCATCAACACCGCGGTGGTGGTGACACCGGCGAACATCAGCCCGATGGCGAACAGCCGCAGCCAGAGCGGCTGGCCGACGAAGCTGAAGTCGCCGTAACCGACAGTCGCAATGGTCTCGGTCGAGAAGTAGAGCGCGTCGACCAGACTCATCCCGGGCCGGTGATAGGTGAAGCGCAGCAGAACGGTGGCGAAGGCCAATAGTGCGAGCGAAACCCCAAGGGCGCGAAAGAGGTTCGGGTTGACGTCGTCGCGAAAGGCGCGAACGGCGCCGATTGCGCGCAACGGCAGCGGACGGCGGGAACGTGTTCGTGGACGGTGCACGGCGATCTCGATGCCCTGCGCGGCGAGGTCGTCGACCGTACCGATCATCGCGACCCGATCGCCGGGTTCGACCGGCAGATCCCGGCCCGGACAAGGCACGACCGATCCCGAGCTCGACCCGGAACCGGCAGGCAACACGGCGACCGGCGCGAGGTCACCATAGAGTTCGCGCAGGGTGCCCCCGGCGTTCGGGGCGTACGCCGCGGACACGATGAACTCGTTGCCTGCCACCGAGATCGAGTGCGTGGTGCGCCCCAGCAATGCCTCGATGACCGACGGGGCGGCGAGCTCGGCGACATCGAGAACGGCGCCCGGTCCGTTACGAGAGGCGACCGCATCACGGAGCACCGGATTGGAGAGGTTGGCCACCACTCGCACATGGGGTTCGAGAGTTCTTGCCAGCAGCGCGATCTCGAGGTTCACGGCATCATCTGATCCGGCGCACACCACCGCGGCGGCATGCCCGAGGTCGGCATCGGCGAGGCCGGCCGGCGACGCCAGTCCGACGACGCGCGCACCGGCACTGGCGAGTTCTTCGGTGATCCGCAGCGTCAACGCGTCGTCACCGTGCACGATGATGTGACCGGGCATCTCGCAGACGCTACCCGCGGCTCGCCCCTCACGCGTGCCGGACGCCGGCCGCCGGTCAGCCCAGACAGCTCGGCCCGAGCAGGGCCTTGAGGTCGCCCATGAGGGCTGAGCTCGGGGTGACCCGCAGCGCTTCGGTGAGGCGCAACACCGTCGATCGATCGCCCGAGACGAGCGTGACGTGTACGTCCGCGATGCCGGGATGGCGGGTCAGAACCTGCTTGAGGGCGGCAACCCGATCCGGTGTACACAGGCGCGAGGGCAGGGTCAGCGACACCGGTTTGGAATCGCCGGCCGCAGCAAGATCGGGCACTGCGAGATCGTTGGCGCTGATCATGGTCGAGTCGTCGCGCTGGTTGACGCGCGCCCGCACGAGCACGATGTTGTCGGGCGCGATGTCCATGCCGTATACGGCGAACGCTCGCGGGAAGAAGTAGACCTCCACCCCGCCGACCATGTCCTCGATGGTCACCGCGGCCCACGGCTCGCCCTTCTTGTTCACCCGCCGGGTGACCGCGGAGATGATGCCGCCGATGGTGATCTGCGCGCCGTCGGGCACGTTGCCCTCGAGGAGCTGCGTGATGGACGTGTCGGTCTGGGCCGCGATGGCGTGTTCGACCCCCGCCAACGGATGCCCGGACACGTAGAGCCCCAACATCTCTCGCTCCAGGGTCAGCTTGTGCTTGGTGTCCCATTCCTGGTCGGGCACCTTCACGGCGAACACCTCGGCAAGGCTGTCGCCGGCGGCCTCGTCCCCGCCGCCGAACAGATCGAACTGACCGATCGCCTCGGCCTTCTTGGTGCCGATGACCGACTCGACGGCCTCGGTGTGGATCAGGAACAGGCCCTTGCGGGGATGGCCAAGCGAGTCGAACGCTCCCGCCTTGACCAGCGACTCGGTGACCTTTTTGTTGCACGCCGTGACGTCGATCTTGTTGAGGTAGTCCGAGAAGGACGTGTACTTACCCTTCTCTTCACGCGCGCCGAGGATCGAGCCGACGACGCCGCTGCCGACGTTGCGGATGGCTCCCAGACCGAACCGGATGTCGCCACCGACGGCCGCGAAGTTGCGTTGCGACTCGTTGACGTCGGGCGGCAGGACGGTGATGCCCATCTTGCGGCAGTCCGACAGATAGATGGCCGCCTTGTCCTTGTCGTCACCGACCGAGGTCAACAGTCCCGCCATGTACTCGGCCGGATAGTTCGCCTTGAGGTAGGCGGTCCAGAACGAGACCAGGCCGTAGCCTGCGGCGTGCGACTTGTTGAACGCGTACCCGGCGAACGGCAGGATCGTGTCCCACAACGCCTTGATGGCGGCCGCGGAGAAGCCGTTGTCCTTCATGCCCGCCTCGAAGCCCTCGAACTCCGCGGCGAGGACCTCGGCCTTCTTCTTGCCCATCGCGCGGCGCAAGATGTCGGCTCGTCCGAGCGAGTACCCGGCGACCTTCTGCGCGATCTGCATGATCTGCTCTTGGTAGACGATCAGACCGTAGGTGTCGGCGAGGATTTCCTTGAGCGGCTCGGCCAGCTCGGGGTGAATCGGCTTGACGTCCTGCCGACCGTTCTTGCGGTCGGCATAGTCGTTGTGGGCGTTCATGCCCATCGGGCCCGGACGATACAGCGCGAGCACCGCCACGATGTCCTCGAAACCGGTGGGCTGCATACGTTTGAGCAGTTCCCGCATGGCCGCGCCGTCGAGCTGGAACACGCCGAGCGTGTCACCGCGCGCGAGCAGTTGGTAGGTCTTCGGGTCGTCGAGCGGCGTCTTGTCGAGATCGAGGTCGAATCCGCGGTTGGTCTTGATGTTCTCGATCGCATCGCCGATGACGGTGAGGTTGCGCAGACCGAGGAAGTCCATCTTCAACAGGCCGATGGCCTCACACGACGGATAGTCCCAGCCGGTGATGATCGCCCCGTCCTGGGCGCGCTTCCAGACCGGGATGGCGTCGGTCAGCGGCTCGCTGGACATGATGACCGCACACGCGTGCACGCCGGCGTTGCGGATCAGGCCCTCGAGCCCGAGCGCGGTGTCGTAGATCTTCTTGACGTCCGGGTCGGTCTCGATGAGGGTGCGGACCTCGGTGGCCTCACCGTAGCGCTCGTGGGCAGGGTCGGTGATACCCCAGACCGGGATGTCCTTGGCCATGACCGGCGGTGGCAGCGCCTTGGTGATGCGGTCGGCGATGGCGAATCCGGGCTGCCCGAACTGGACGCGGGCGGAGTCCTTGATCGCAGCCTTGGTCTTGATGGTGCCGAATGTGATGACCTGGGCCACCTTGTCACTGCCCCACCGCTCGGTGGCGTAGCGCACCATCTCACCGCGGCGGCGATCGTCGAAGTCGATGTCGATATCGGGCATCGACACACGTTCGGGGTTGAGGAATCGCTCGAACAGCAGTCCGTACGGAATGGGATCGATGTTGGTGATCCCCAGCGCCCACGCGACGAGTGAACCGGCAGCCGAACCACGTCCCGGCCCGACGCGGATACCGACCTCCTGAGCGTGCCGGATCAGGTCGCCGACCACCAGGAAGTAGGCCGGGAAACCCATCTGGATGATGACGTCGAGCTCGTAGGCTGCGCGATCCTGATAATCCTGCGGCACGTCCGAGTCGGGAAAGCGCCGTCCGAGGCCGGCGGCGACCTCTTTGCGCAGCCAGGTCTGCTGGCTCTCACCCTCGGGTACCGGGAAGACCGGCATGCGATCGTGGTGGGTGAACACGTCGGCGTAGCTCTGGACGCGCTCGCCGATCTCCACGGTGGCGTCACACGCGCCCGGGATGACCGAATCCCATTGCGCGCGCATCTCATCGGCGGATTTGAGGTAGTAGCCGTCGCCGTCGAACCTGAACCGGGTCGGATCCGAGAGCGTTTTGCCGGTCTGCACACACAGCAGCGCCTCATGGCTCTTGGCGTGATCTTTGGTCACGTAGTGGCAGTCGTTGGTGACGATCGGCCGGATGCCGAGTTTGCGGCCGATCTCGAGCAGCCCGTCTCGGACGCGGCGCTCGATCTCCAGACCGTGCTCCATCAGCTCGAGGAAGAAGTTCTCCTTGCCGAAGATCTCCTGCCATTTGGCCGCGGCCTCGAGCGCTTCGCGGTCATGGCCGAGGCGTAGCCGGGTCTGCACCTCACCGGACGGACACCCGGTGGTGGCGATGATGCCTTCGGAATGCTGCGCGATGATCTCGGCATCCATCCGCGACCACTTGCCCAGCTGACCCTCGATCGAGGCGCGCGAGGACAGGGTGAACAGATTACGCAGGCCGGTTGCGTTCTCCGCGACCATCGTCATGTGCGTGTAGGCGCCCGAGCCGGAGACGTCGTCGCCCTTCTGATCACGCGTACCCCACAGCACGCGCTTGGTGTTGAACCGTGACTCCGGCGCGATGTAGGCCTCGATACCGATGATCGGCTTGATGTCGTTGCGCACCGCGGTGTTGTAGAACTCGCTGGCGCCGAACATGTTGCCGTGGTCGGTCATACCGATGGCGGTCATCCCGAGGCGCTTGGCCTCGGCGAACAGCGGCGACACCTTGGCCGCGCCGTCGAGCATCGAATACTCGGTGTGGTTGTGCAGGTGAACAAACGAATCGGCCACTGGCGCTTCTCACCTCGACATCGTGCAGACGGTCACTTCCGCCCGCGGCACCGATCGACACCGGTACGCACGAGCGGGTCCCACTCTATGCCGACGCACCGACAGTCTCGGCGGGGCGCGCCCGCCTGTGACGGATGAGGCACCGGGGACGGCGTGTCGCCGACGGGCGTGTCGGCTCAGGCCCGACGCAGCACGTCCAGAGCTTGCTGCAGGTCTTTCGGATAAGGGCTGACGAACTCGACATACCGCCCATCGGCGGGATGGGCGAAGCCCAGGGACCGCGCATGCAGCCATTGCCGTTCCAGGCCCAGTCGGGTCGCCAGCACCGGATCGGCCCCATAGGTCAGATCGCCACAGCACGGGTGATGCAGCGCGGAGAAGTGGACCCGGATCTGGTGGGTTCGCCCGGTTTCGAGATGGACGTCGAGCAGCGAGGCCGCCGCGAACATCTCGACCGTGTCGTAGTGGGTGACGCTCGGCTTGCCGTTGGCGGTGACCGCGAACTTCCAGTCGCTGCCGCGGTGGCGGCCGATCGGGGCGTCGATCGTGCCTTCCGAGGGATCGAGATGCCCTTGCACCAGAGCGTGGTACCCCTTGTCGACCTCACGGTCCCGGAACGCCCTTTTGAGAAGCGAATACCCGTGCTCGGAGACGGCGACGACCATCAGCCCGGAGGTGCCGACGTCCAGACGCGAGACGATGCCCTGGCGCTCCTGGGCGCCGGAAGTGGAGATCCGGTAGCCGGCCGCGGCGAGCGCCCCGACGACCGTCGGGCCGCTCCATCCGACCGACGGGTGCGCGGCTACACCGACCGGCTTGTCGACGACGATGATGTCGGAGTCGTGATAGACGACGTCAAGGTCTTCGACCGGCGTCGGCTCGACGCGCAGCGGTTGTTCCGGCTCGGGCAGCACCACGTCGAGCCAGCTGCCTGCACTGAGTTTGTGGGATTTCCCGACGACCGCGCCATCGACGGTGACGTCGCCGTCGTCGGCGAGACGCCCCGCGACGGTGCGCGAGAGCCCGAGGATCCGGGCGACGCCGGCGTCGGCGCGCATCCCGTCTACCCCGTCGGGAACGGGCAGGGACCGCGATTCACGCATCGGCGTCGTCCGCCCCGCCGGACTTCGACGACCGGCCACCCGGCGCCTCGCCCGGTGTGTCGTCCGCTGTGTCCTCGTCCGCTGTGTCCTCATCCGCTGTGTCATCCGGATCGTGGCGGGCCGCCCAGCCCGACCGGGAGCCGTCGTAATCGAAGCCGAGCAGCGAGAGCACCACCAGCAGCACCGCGCCGCAGACCACCGCGGAATCGGCCAGATTGAACACCGGCCACCAGCCCACCGAAATGAAGTCGACGACGTGACCGCGCAGTGGTCCCGGCGAGCGGAAGATCCGGTCGATCAGGTTGCCCAGCGCACCACCGAGCACCAGTCCGAGGCCGAGAATCCACCAGCCCGACCGCAACCGGCTCGAGTAGCGGATGATGACGACGACGACGGCGAGGGCGATGAGTGTCAGCACCCAGGTGTAGCCGGAGCCGGAACCCATCGAGAACGCCGCGCCGCTGTTGCGCAGCAGTTGCAGGGTCACGACGTCACCGATGACCGACACCGGAACCAGCGGATCGATCAGCGCGACCACCAGGGATTTGGTGAGGATGTCGAGCAACACGACGATGCCGGCGACGGCGATGAGGACGGCGAGCACCTTCTGGCCACGGACTCCCCGGAACCCACCCCTGGGGCTCCGGGTCTGCTCGCCGGGCGGGGTCTCGTTCATCCCGGCACCCGAAGGGGCCTCATGTGCAGCTGAGTCGTCCACCCGTCCATCATCCCTGATGCGTGCAATACGCTGACTGCCGTGTCCCCCACGTCCGATTCGCACGGACCCGCCGAACCCGCGGTCCACCGGTCGGCGTCGCCCCGCCGCCGGGCCCGGACGCGCGCCGCGACCACGGTCTGCGCGATGGTCCTCACGACTGGGCTCGTGATGACCGGCTGTGGCTCCGACTCCGATTCCGAATCCTCGTCGGCACCGCCCACCCCCACCGGCGGATGCGCCACCGACCCGGCCACCGGTCTGACACAGGCCACGTCGATCCCCATCCCGTCGGCCACCCTCAGCCGCACATCGCCCGGTGCCGATCCCCTGCGGACGGCCACCGTGGCGCCGGATACGAAAGTCCCACAAAAGGTATCGCTGTCGACCACCTCGAGCGAGGTCTCGACCACAGCAGAGACCACCCAGTCGGTGACCACGCCGCTGACCGCCCGATTCGGATGCTCGGCGACCGACGAGCTGAATCTGGTGTTCGGGACGCCGACATCTCCGCAGTCCGAGCTGTCCGATCAACTGAAGGCGGCGACCGGCAGTATCGCCGGGATCACCTTCGGCCCGGCGCTGAGCCCGTTGTCGCTGCGGCTGCGGCCCACCGATGCGGCGTCGGCACCGGCGCGTCGCGCGTTGGAGCAGTCCATCGTGCAGTCCCTGCAGAATTCATTGGTACTGCCCACCGAGCCGATCGGCGTCGGCGCGACCTGGCACAGCGAACGCACCATCGCCGGCGCGGCAACCGTCGTCCAGACCATCGAGGCCCGCCTCACGCGCTGGGAGGGCAGCCGCCTCACCATCTCGTTCACCTCCGACGAGACACCGGTCAATTCGGTGTTCACCATCCCCGGGGGCAATGCCACGCTGACGATCGATCGCTACACCTACACCGGCTCGGGCGAGATCACCATCGACCTCACCCGCGGTCTCCCGGTCGGTGGGGACGCCCGTTACACCGGCGCCCGTGAACTCGCGGGAGCCGATCCCGGCCGGCCCCTCGTGCAGCGCATCGGGTTCGCCATGAGCTGGAAGTGATCGCGCACAGGCACCGGAGACGGCCGAAAGGCCCGGACACCCCCGACAGCGCGGACACCCCGCAGGCCCCGACTCGACGAGTCGGGGCCTGCGGGGGCTGGCGAGGGGCGGTGATCGTCACCGCCGGCCATATGTCAGCTCGACGGACGAGCGCTCGTGCGGTGACTCGGCGTCGCCGACGGGCACATCGGGCTCGTCACACCGTTGTTGGTGATCAGCGGGCAGATGAAGCTACTGGCTAGCTTCCACCGGCCATTGTCGTAGACGATCTGGGCGTCGATGTCCTGCGGCTGCTGGTCGGGCAGCTTGACCTGGACCCGGACGCTGGCCCGATTCGGGCCGTCGGCGGTCACCGGACCGCGGATCTGGTATCCGGCACCCGGGTTGTCCTTGCGGAGCTGCACCAGTTTGTCGAAGACCGCCGGATCCTTCTCCGAGTTCTGCACCAGCAGCGTCTTCTGCGCATTGGGCACGTTCGGGTCGAGCGCGGTCTGCAGCATCTGGTTCAACGTGGCCACCGGGGGCGGCTGGGTCGGGTTGGTCACCGCGTCACCCGATGCGGAGGTCGAGGCGGCGCTGGTGGTGGACGGGGCGACGGTGGGGATGTCGTCGGAACTGTCGTTGCTGCCACAGGCTGCAACGCCGACGGTCACCGCGGCCGTGATCATGACGGCCCCCACGAACTTCGGAAACTTCAACGAACTCCCTCACTGTGTCGGACTTTGTCCACTGTGTCGGACTCTTGACGCGGATCGACCACCACGTCGGCGGCCGGAGCTCACACCACTATGCCAAACGGCATCCCGTTACCGGCATGGCGTACGTCGCCGGCTCACCGGTTGACGTCCTCGGCGGGTCGGCGCAACCTTGTGATCCATGGCACCCACGCCGGTATCTCGCATCGCCCTGATCACCACCGGCGGCACCGTCGCCGCGCAGACCGGCTCGGACGGAGCCGTCCCTGTTCTCTCGGCCGACGAGGTCCTCGCGACGGCTCCCGGGCCGTCGCCGGAGACCACCGACGGGCCGGTGTCACCGCAGGTCGTACCCGTTGACCTGATGTCGGTGGACAGCTCGGCGATGACCCCCGCCGATCAGTTCCGGGTCATCGCGGCGATCGCCGACTCGCTGCGCGACCCCGGGGTCGTCGGGGTCGTCGTCACCCATGGCACCGACACGATGGAGGAGACCGCTTTTCTCGCCGATCTGTTCGCCGCAGACCCGCGGCCGGTGATCTTCACCGGCGCGCAATATCCGGCCGACTCGCCCGTCGCCGACGGTCCGGCGAACATCGCCGCGGCGATCGCCCTGGCCGCGGACCCGCGGGCACGTTCGGCCGGCGTGCAGATCGTTCTCGGCGGCCAGGTGCGTGCGGCGCGCGGCGCGTTCAAGGCGTCGACGGTGGACCTCGATGCCTTCGACACCGTGCACGACGCGCTACCCCGCCCGATGCTGACCGGCCCGATCCCCCGCGGACATCCCGTACGCGTCGACGCCTACACCCTGTATCCGGGGGTGTCACCGGGCATCATCGCGGCGTCGGTGTCGCAGAACGCCGCCGGCATCGTGCTGGCCGGAACCGGATCGGGCAACACCCATCCCGACATCACCGCCGAGGTCAGCCTGGCACGTCAACGCGGTGTGGTCGTCGTCGTGACCACCCGGGTGCCCTACGGTCCGGTCGTGGCGACCTACGGCGGCGGCGGCGGCGCGGTGGACCTCGAACGCGCCGGTGCCATCGTGTCGACGTGGCTGCGTGCACCGCAGGCGCGCGTCGCCCTGCAGGCGCTGCTCACCACCGGGTGCGACGACGACGAGGTCGCCGACTTCTTCTCCGCCTCCCAGCCGCGCGACTGATACCCGGCCGGCCGGGATCAGGGTTGCGGCCAGTCCAGGCTGTCGAGGGGATCGGCGCGGTCCAGGTCGGGGTCGTCGGCGGCGAAGGTATGTGCCGGGCCGGGCCCGGTCGAACGGGTCTCGAAGCGCACGGTGACCACACCGTGCCCCGCGCCCTGAACCCATCCGTGGCCATACCGGCGATGCCGGACGTCGTGTCCGGTCGACCATTCGCGGGATGCCGCCGCACTGCCCGTACCCTCCGCTGATCCCGTGTCGGCTATTGCCCTGTCGGGATCGTCGCCGTCGATGTCCCCGCTGCCGTCGATGTCCCCGCTGCCGTCGATGTCCCCGCTGCCGTCGTGCGCCGCGACCACCGGCGCACCGGCGGTGGCGAGTTCGTCGAACAGGGCATATTGCTCGACATCGGTGAGTCCGGAATACCCCACTCCGACAAGGCGAATCGGACCGACGGCCTCGGGATCGAGCGCCATCCGCTGCGCCACCGCGGCGAGCGCGTCGATGTCGCTGGTGGCCGCGGACAACGTGGAACTACGGGTGAGAATCGACATGTCGGCACGTCTGAGTTTCAGCACGACGGTACGCGCGCCACGCCCGTCGGCGAGCAGTCGCCGGTGGGCATCGGTCGCCGATCGATCGATCGCCGGGCGCAGCGCGCCCATGGACACGATGTCGTGCGGAAAGGTCGTCTCGGCGGAGATCTGTTTGGCGGCAGCACGTTCGGCGACCGGCCGATCGTCGATACCCTGGGCGAGCCGGTGCAGCGCCGGGCCGCTCGTGGCACCGAGAACCGAGGCGATCTCCAACTCGCTGAGGGCGGCGAGATCGCCGATGGTGTCGATGCCGAGCCGCGCCAGCCGGTCTCCGGATACCGGTCCGATCCCCCACAGCTTGCGCACCGGCAACGCGTGCAGGAACGCGAGTTCACGACTGGGTGAGATCACCATGACCCCATCGGGTTTCGCCATACCCGACGCGATCTTCGCGATCTGCTTGCCCGACCCGAAGCCGACCGAGGCGGCCAGGCCCACCTCGTCGCGAATCCGGCTGCGGACGTCCTCGGCGAATTCGCGTGCCGTGTCCGCTCCGGCACCGGCCAGCGATTCGGGCTCGGCGAAGGCCTCGTCGAACGACAGCATCTCGATGACCCCGACCGCCTCGCGGACCAGCGCGAAGATCCGCTCGCTCACCACGCGGTACACACTCCCGCGCGGCGGCAACACCACCGCCTGCGCCCCGACCAGCCGTCGCGCCTGGTGCATCGGCATCGCCGAGAACGCCCCGTGCACCCGGGCGGCATAGCTTGCACCCGCCACGACGCCGCGACCGCCCGCGCCGCCGACGAGAACCGGCCGGCCCTGAAGTGTGGGCCGGGTGAGTTCTTCGACCGAGGCGAAGAACGCGTCCATGTCCAGGTGCATCACCCAGCGGGCGCTGCGCTCGGCGTCGTCGCGGCGCTCGTCCTCACTGCGACCGGGATCGGTGGACACCAAGGAATGGTATGCGGCCACACGTGCGCGCGATCGAGGCGCCACGACGCGCGCCCGGCTAGTGTTCCGCGCCGTTAATTCATTGAATATGTTGTAGGGTTGGGTATGGCACGCACTGGACGCCCAAAAGCCGC